>DATCYE010000074.1:0-2524 GCA_036570485.1 Pusillimonas sp.
CTGTACAGCATTTATACGAAAATGAACGAGCAGAAAAAGTCGTTTTCCGACGTGCTCGATATCTATGGCTTTCGTGTCATTGTGCATACCCTGCCCGAATGCTATCTGGCGCTAGGCACGCTGCACCAGCTATACCGCCCCGTGCCCGGCAAGTTCAAGGACTACATCGCCATTCCCAAGTTAAATGGCTATCAGTCATTGCATACGACTTTAGTGGGCCCCTACGGCACACCGGTCGAATTCCAGTTTCGCACACGCGATATGGATCATATCGCCGAGGAAGGCGTCGCCTCGCACTGGCTGTACAAAGACGACGATGCAACGCTGAACGATCTGCAAAAGCGCACGCACCAATGGCTCCAGTCATTGCTCGACATCCAAAGCCAAACGGGCGATTCGGGCGAATTCCTTGAGCACGTCAAGGTCGATCTGTTCCCCGACGCGGTATACGTCTTCACCCCCCAGGGCAAGATTATTTCGCTGCCGCGCGGGGCCACTCCGGTCGACTTTGCCTACACCATACATACCGACATCGGCAATCAAGCCGTGGCGGCAAAAATCAACGGCGAATTCGCTCCGTTACGCAGCGAACTCAAAAGCGGCGATGCGGTCGAGATCATTACCTCTCCCGCGTCCAGACCCAGCGCTCAATGGCTCAATTATGTGCGCACCGGCCGGGCCCGCTCTGAAATCCGTCATTACCTGCGTACCGTCAAATACGAAGAATCGATCGCCTTCGGCCTGCGCTTGCTTAATCAGGCCTTCGATCAGTTGCATCTGCCCCATCCGGCCGAAGACGACCTTGAATGGGAAAAGCTGGCAAAAAGTTCGGGCGCCAGTTCACGCGATGAAATCCTGGCCGATATCGGTCTGGGTAAAAGGCTGGCGGCGGTTGTGGCCAGGCGTTTCGCGCCTGAAAACGCCATACTGGCCACCACGGCGGCGGCAGTTGACGAAATCACCTCCACCGCCAACGCGCCCATACTTATCCACGGCAACGAAGGGCAAGCTGTTCAGTTGGCGCCCTGCTGCGGACCGCTGCCGGGCGATGCCATCATAGGCGGCATACGCCTGGGGCATGGCTTGGTGGTGCATATGGACGAATGTGCAGTGGCGCAGCGCGCTAGGGCGCGTGAGCCCGAACGCTGGATACCGGTGATGTGGGACAGCAACACCGCCCGTCACTTGTCAACCAGGCTGGACGTTACCGTCATCAACGAACGCGGCGTGTTGGGCCGGTTGGCGGCCGAAATCACCGAAGCCGATTCCAACATCATGCATCTGACCATGCAGGACGATGCCGCTTCCACAGGCTTGCTGCACCTTACCGTGCAGGTCGATAGCCGCAAACATCTGGCCCAGGTGATACGGGCCATACGCCACGTGCCTCAGGTGCAAAAAATCGTGCGCGTCAAAGGCTAGCCACACCCCACAGCGCCAGCCCGTAAGCCAGCACACCGGCCAGTGTCGCCCAGGCGATTGTTTGCAGATATTTCTTGCCCAGCAATACACCAGCCAAGCCGGCCACGATGGGCGTCACGGTTTGCACCGATACCGCGGGCGCAGCCATGCCCCAGAGCGCCGCCACCAGCAAAGCGACAATCGCTGCGGGACCTATGGCGTCCAGCATCCGGCGCAAGCCTGCGCGGCCGGCCGCTTTTTTTATACCTTTGTCCTGCCACGTCATGGGCAGTAAACGGATCAGCAATGTGCCCGCGCCGCTCAGGGCGATAATCCAAAACAAGTCCGCCCCGTTCATGAACGCCCCGCCAGCAAGGCGCCCGCCAACATGCCCAGCACTATGGCTGCATAGGCAGGCAGCAAGCACAGCCCAAGCAGCGTCGCCGCTGCCGCGACACCCAGCACCCGCAAGGGAACGAGCTGTTTGATTTCCAGCAACAGGGCAAAAAAGAGCGCCGGCAACACAAAGCCCAAAGTCTGGGACAGAATGGCCGAATTGCGTATCCAGTCGTGGCCAAAATAAGCGCCTACAGCCGTCCCGCCCACCCACGACAGATAGGCGCCTAGTTGCAACCCGACATACCATGCCTCTCGTTCCTGCTGCGGCTGTTGTTCCAGCTTGCTGATCGATGTGGCGAAGACTTCGTCCGTAAGCCCGGCAGCCATCGCTATCAGCGGCAAGCGTCGCTCACCCTTAAGTCGTGTCATCAGCGCAGGGCCATAGAACAGGTGGCGCAAGTTCATCAACAGCACGATTCCCACCACACTGACGGCTCCGGCGCCGCTGGCGACCAAGCTGACCAGTATGAATTGGCTGGCTCCGGCGTAAACCAGCACCGAAGTCAGCACGGCCATGAAAGGCGCAATATCGGCATGCACGGCGGCCAGGCCAAACGAAATGGCAACCGGCACATAGCCCACTGCAATCGACAGGCTGTCGGCCATGCCTCGTAGAAAAGCGGACTTCATGCGGGACGCGCCAAGGGGCGGCAAAGACCGATCATGGCAAAAAACATACTTTCATAATCGGCGGTAATGCCTTAGGGTTGAAAGGCATTGATGA
>DATCYE010000075.1:0-2616 GCA_036570485.1 Pusillimonas sp.
GAGCGCATAGAGTTCGAGCGGCGATTTATGCTGCTCGGCCTTATGCTCGGTTTCGGTACCCGACTGCTTGGCGGGTTCGGCGGCGGGCTCTTCCAACGACTTGGTTATACCGTGCGACAGGAAATTGACCACATCCAGGCGGGTAACGCCTTGCTGCAGAAGATAGTAGACGGCATGGGAGTCTTTTTCGCCGTACATGGCGACAAGGACATTGGCGCCCGTGACGCTTTTCTTGTTGGAACTGCCCGACGAGACATGCATGATGGCACGCTGGATGACCCGTTGGAAGCCAAGAGTCGGTTGCGTGTCGACGTCGCCCTCGCCCGGAAAGATGGGGGTGTTTTCGTTGATGAACTTGCGCAGGTCGTGGCGCAGCGCATCGACATTGGCCGAACATGCGCGCAGCACCTCGACGGCGGCCACGTTGTCCAGCAACGAAAGCAGCAAGTGCTCGACGGTAATAAATTCGTGCCTGGCTGTACGGGCCTCGACAAAGGCCATATGCAGGCTGACTTCAAGCTCTTCGGAAATCACGCTTTCTCCATGACATATCGAAGCGGACAAACAATTCTATGAATCGGTAAATCCTATTCTATGACTAATTCGGCGACCAGTAACGGCAATTTGATCTTGAATATGACCCTTGCGCATCAAAACGGTTCCTCTTGACCTGCCACACCGCCGCCGCGCGTTTTAAACATGATACCTAACTATACCCGCGGAATATATACCCGCGGAATACACCCGCGAAACGCCGCGGCCGCAGGGTCCGCGATCAGGCCGATATACGGGAAACGGCCCACACACGAATCATTCGGACGGCGCCGGTTCCATTATGCACTGTAAAGGATGCTGGCGCTCCTGGGCCAAACGCCGGACCATTTCGACCCGGGTGGCGGCAATGTCGTACGGATACACGCCGCAAACCCCGCGGCCCTCGTGGTGGACCTTGAGCATGATGCGGGCCGCCTCATCTTCATTTTTTCGAAAAATTCGCTGCAGTACGGCCACGACGAATTCCATGGGGGTGTAATCATCGTTGAGCAAAACCACCTGATACATCGGTGGCGGAGCCAGTTTTTCGGCCTCTTTCTCGGCCAGAACTTCGCGCTGACCGTCAATTTGAGTCGCCATAATTCCAAATCATCGCAAAAATACAGTATTTGACACCGATATAAGTGCTTTCCATAGTTGACTACGCTAGTGTAAAGTAAGCATTATCATAGTATTCTGAATGTTTTCACCTTGTTTTCACCTAGTTGTCAGCATTGCCAGAATTCACAGACTAAAAGCCAAGCTGGAAGTCCAAGTTTTAACGCAACACTATAGTCGAGAGGCAGTCCGCATGTCAGATTCAACCGCACCCTCCACTTCCGAGGACACTCAAAAGTTGACGGGAACCGTTAAATGGTTCAATGATGCCAAGGGTTTCGGCTTTATCACCCCCGATAATGGGGGTGAAGACCTGTTCGCCCATTTCTCATCCATACAAATGAACGGTTTCAAAACGCTCAAGGAAGGCCAGAAAGTCGCATTTGAAATCGCCCAAGGTCCAAAGGGCAAGCAAGCACTGAACATTACGGCTGCCTGATCCATATGATCGCCTGAAAATATGGCCGGATACAACCATCTGACAGGGCATATACGCCCTGTTTTTTTATTCCTGGCCCTGCTCGTATCGAGTTTAAGTCCCCGCCCGGGCAACGCACAAGTTGCAGCGTTGCCCGTGGCAACGCTTACAATCGGCCACCATAAAGTCAACGCCGAAATCGCGGCGACCGACGCCACGCGCGAACACGGCCTGATGGGGCGCAAGGCCCTGGCCCCCGATCACGGCATGCTGTTCGTGTTCGACCAGGCGGCGGCCCAATGCTTCTGGATGAAAAACACGCCGCTTCCGCTATCGATCGCCTTCATCACAACCGGCGGCTCCATCTTGTCGATTGCCATGATGGAGCCGTTTAGCGAAGCGGTTCATTGCCCGCCGGGGCCCATACTGTATGCGCTCGAGATGCAACAAGGCTGGTTCACACGGGCCGGCATCCGCCCGGGCGCCGCCGTTGGCGGCCTGCCAAAACCCCAAGGAAAAGCCGCGACGCAATAACGCTCGCCCGCCCTCCACCCATCAGTGCGGGGCTTCTTTTAGTGTGGACAAGCCCTGGTTCGCGTATTCAAATCCCGACGGGGCGCTAGACACGTTCAAGCACAACCGCAATTCCCTGCCCCACGCCTATGCACATTGTGCAAAGCGCATAGCGCCCGTTTGTCCGGTGCAATTGCCTGATCGCGGCAATGGCAAGGCGCGCGCCGCTGGCGCCCAGGGGGTGGCCCAGGGCAATGGCGCCCCCATTCGGGTTGACGCGGGGATCATCGTCGGCGATGCCGAGCAAACGCAATACGGCAAGGCTTTGCGCGGCAAATGCCTCGTTAAGCTCAATGACGTCGACCTGATCGAGGGACAACCCCGCCAGGGCCAGCGCCTTTTGCGAAGCGGGAACCGGCCCGATGCCCATGATTCGCGGCTCCACGCCCGCGGTTGCCATGGCTACGACACGCGCCCGCGGCGTAAGGCCGTGGTCGCGCGCCGAGGTTTCCGAAGCCACCAGCAGCGCGCAG
>DATCYE010000076.1:0-8833 GCA_036570485.1 Pusillimonas sp.
GCGGGACGGCCGGGACGGCGGCCAGTAGGCACCTTGGCGGCCTTCTTGGCAACCGGGCCGGCAGCTGCTGTTTTAGTAGCAGCCTTGGCGGCAGTCTTCGCAGCGGTAGATGTGGTCGCCGCTTTCTTGGCAACAGCCTTGGACGCGACGGTTTTGGTCGCAGCAGCCGTAGGCGCAGCAGCCTTCTTGGCCGCTGCCGTCTTGGCAGGCGCCTTCTTGGCCGCCGTTTTGGCGGCAGGCGCTTTCTCGGCGGTGGCGCTTACCCCAACCTTCACGGCTGTCTTGGCAGTGCTTTTGCTAGCCGCCATCGTTTTTTTCGCTTGTGCCGTCTTTTCAGACGCCAGAGGGGTTTTACCAGTAACTTGGGTCATAGTCGCTTCCGTAGACGCAAAAACACCCGATGGCCAGCGCCAGCGAGTGCTGCAGGGCAGAACTTACTCATCGTGAAGATTCAACATACTGCGTCGGGACACTCGTGCAAACCCATGCAGCCCAAATAAGATAATCCTTTACGTTGTAGTGTCGTTGCAAGGCAAAGGGGTCTAGCCGGTTCATTCAAATGTTGCGACGCTTTTCGTGCTTGGGGCAAGTAGGCCTTCTCTTCGCGAAAACTCTCTATTTTACCGTACTTTAACGCGAAGATGCAGTTTGCAACAGTGCAATTCGCCGCGTCAATTCTTGATACCTTCTGCGTGAAAAATCATCTTTCAAGCCCTCCCCCACAAGCGCCGACTGTTCGGCTTTAATGGCGTCGAGCTCTATGCGTCGCAAGGCATCGTTCCATTCTGTTTGCGGATCGGGCAAATCTTCCTGGGCCAACAGCTCGGGAGTCAGGGAAGCCAGCAGAGCCTCCAGGTCGGAACCCGGATCGGCTGCCTGCAATAAGGCTCCGGCATGACGCGCGCCGCTGAGATTGGCCAAAGTAATCAAATCGCGTACAAGTACCAAATGGGGGCCATGTTCCAAAATTTCAAGCTGCTGATCGCCCAAACTGGAAACCAGCTCTGGGTGCGCCAGCAACAAGCGCAGCAAACGCTTGGCCATGGGCGTAACGGTACGCACCTTCTGGTGGCGCCGGGCTGAGCCTGGCCGAGCCATGCCAGACTGTCTGCCGGCCGGCGACTCCGCTGCTTCGAATTGTCCGGAATAGGAAGAATGCTCTTCCGGATCGAAATGGGGAACATCCATAAAACCCGGGGGCTCGTCGTCGCCACCGGAATAGGAACCATGATCCCGATAATCCGGTGCGACAGGCTCGAACGGCGCCGAAGGGGCCTGCTGCGGCAGGTCCTGCATCATCTGCGCCAATTCTTCAGGGGTCAACTGGACCAGTTTGGCAAATTCCCGCTCGATCTGGACACGCAAGGTGCTTTCGGGCAGCAAACCCAGCAGAGGCTTGGCCTCGTGCACGCAAGCGGCCCGCCCTTCCGCCTCGTGCATGGCATGCCGCGAGGCCAGCTCGTCGAGCATGAAGCGCGACAGAGGCACAGCTTCGGACGCAGTCGCCTTGAAGGCCTCGGACCCATATTCCTTTATATAGGAATCGGGATCGTGCTCGGCAGGAAGAAACAGAAAGCGCATTGAAACATCGTCGCGCACCAACGGCAGACAAGTGTTCAAGGCACGCCAGGCCGCCTTGCGGCCCGCCTTGTCGCCATCGAAGCTGAATACGATCTTATTGCTGGCCCGCAACAGCTTCTGGATATGAAACGGCGTAGTGGATGTGCCCAGCGTTGCCACGGCGTTGGCCAGGCCATGCTGGGCCAGCCCCACCACGTCCATATAGCCTTCGACCACCAGAACATAGCCTTCGCTGCGTATGCCTGCGCGTCCCTCCCAAAGCCCGTACAGCTCGTGGCCTTTGGAAAACAAATTGGTTTCGGGCGAGTTCAGGTATTTGGGCTCGCCCTTGCCGATAATGCGGCCGCCGAAGCCGATAATGCTTCCACGCGTATTACGGATCGGAAACATGATGCGTTCGCGAAAGCGGTCGTAGCGCCGACCGTCTTCCGATTCGATCACCAGGCCGGATTCGATCAGCACCGGGTCTTCGTACTGCGGGAAGATAGCGGCCAGCCCGCGCCTGTCGGTTCCCGACCAGCCCAGACCGAAGCGTGCCGCGATTTCTCCGGAAAGTCCGCGTTGCTTCAGATAGCGTATGGCCGCCTGAGACTGCTTCAGTTCGCGCAAGTAATGCGTCTGCGCCATATCCAGCACTTGCTGGTGGCGCGAGACCTCTTCTTTGCGGCGTTTATCGGCCGCGCGCTGCCGTGGGCTGCGCGACTCCTCGGGCACCGTCATGCCAACGCTCGCCGCCAAGGAACGAACAGCCTCCGGGAAACTGGCTCCGGTATGTTCGATCAAGAAGGAAACGGCGCTACCATGGGCTCCGCAGCCGAAACAGTGATAAAACTGCTTGCTGGGACTTACGGTAAATGAGGGGCTTTTTTCGTTGTGAAAGGGGCATAGGCCAAGCAAATTGGCCCCGCCCTTACGCAACTGTACGTATCGCCCGACGACGTCAACAACATCAACCCGGGCGAGAAGTTCCTGAACAAATGATTCAGGTATCAATCAATACAGACGCGGAGGCAGTTGTTGGCTGCGGATGCGTTTGTAGTGGCGCTTGACTGCTGCGGCATGCTTGCGTTTACGTTCTGCCGTGGGCTTTTCGTAAAATTCGCGCGAACGCAACTCGGTCAAGAGGCCGATTTTTTCGATAGTGCGCTTGAAGCGGCGCAGTGCGGCTTCAAAGGGCTCGTTTTCTTTCAGACGAACGATAGGCATGTAATCTTAAGCCTTGCAGTAAAAAAATTAGTTAGTGACAAACGACAACCTGTGATTCTAGCACAAAAACAGCATTTACGGCTGTCCTTTAGGTGGGAACCACGGCAACACACACCGAATCAACTACGAACGCCTTTGCGTACCCAGGCTTCCAACTGATGCGGGCGTATGCTGTCGTAGTCTTCGAACGGCTGGTGGATCCAGGGATTGGTCGGCAACTTCTCGACGAAGTAATCCGGTGAGGCCTGCGAATGCCCCTTCCACCACAATACGGCGGTTTTTAATTCGGTAATGGCGGGAAACTGCGATTGCAGATGATCGCGTACCCGATTGAAAGTCATGCCGGTATCGACCATATCGTCAACCAGCAGCACTCTGCCGTCCAGGGTACCGCGTGTAATGGTAATGAATTGGGCAATATCCAACTGCCCCTGCTGCGTACCGGCCGCTTCGCGATAGCTGCTGGTGGCCAGTATGCCTAAAGGCATATCGTAAATACGTGAAAGTATGTCGCCTACGCGCACCCCGCCCCGGGCCAGACACACGATCTTGTCGAATTGCCAGCCGGATTCATGGACGATCAAGGCCAGCCGCTCGATAAGGCTGTGGTAGTTATCCCAACTGACCCAAAGGTCGCGATCGGTGCTTGGGGGCAGACTCATAAGACAATAAATTCCAGATTGCGCGTTTAATTTGTAAGGAGCGTAATAATAAACCCGTATTCGGCCGGAGCAAAGCATTGGCAGGATGCAAGGCCCGATTTGCCTGAAAAAATGCACTTGCCGCTGTAGAAAAGCCGCAGCCTGGTAAAAGGACTGCGGCTTGCGACGACATATGCCCTGCGGCGAATACGTAAAGACGGATTACCTGCTGAAAGGATCCTGCAGCACGATGGTTTCCATGCGGTCGGGACCCGTGGACACCATATCGATGGCCACATCGCAGACTTCGGAAATACGTTCGAGATAGCGGCGTGCGTTGACAGGCAGCTTGTCGTATTCGGTGACGCCCACCGTCGATTCGGTCCAGCCCGCCATTTCTTCGAGCACGGGTTCGGCTTCGGCGGCGGCATGCGCGCCATAGGGCAGGACGTCGAGGAATTCGCCTTTATAGCGATAGCCCACGCCGATCTTGATCTGTTCGACACCGTCGAGTACGTCGAGCTTGGTGATGCACAGACCGGAAATACCGTTGATCATGACTGAACGCTTCATGGCGGCGCCGTCGAACCAACCGCAACGGCGGGGTCGACCGGTTACCGAACCGAACTCCTTGCCTACCGTAGCCAAGCGGGCGCCGGTATCGTCGAGCAATTCCGTTGGGAATGGGCCGGAACCGACACGCGTGGTGTAGGCCTTGGCAATACCCAACACGTAGTCCAGCGTTTGCGGGCCGACGCCGGCGCCAGCCGATGCCGCGCCGGCAATGCAGTTGCTGCTGGTAACGAAGGGGTAGGTGCCGTGGTCGATATCGAGCAACGCGCCTTGTGCGCCTTCAAACAGCAGTTTGTGCCCGGCTTTTTTGGCAAGGTACAAGTTGCTGGAGACGTCGGCCACCATGGGCTTGATGGCAGGCGCCAGCGCCATGGCCTGGTCGCGCACCTCGTTGGCCGAAACAGCCTTGCCGCCCAGGTAATTAGTGAGCACGAAATTATGGAAATCCAGCGTTTCAGCCAGTTTTTCGTCGAAGATTTCGGGGTCGTACAAATCTTGCACGCGCAGTGCACGCCGGCCCACCTTGTCTTCGTAGGCTGGGCCTATGCCCCGGCCCGTGGTGCCGATCTTGCCCTCGCCCTTGCGCGCTTCGCGGGCCTGGTCGATAGCAATGTGATACGGCAGGATCAATGGGCATGCGGGGGAAATCTGCAGGCGTGAGCGTACATCAAGGCCCGCCTGTTCGAGTTCGCCGATTTCTTTAAGCAACGCTTCGGGCGACAGGACCACGCCGTTACCGATATAGCAGGTAACGTGAGAATGCATGATGCCCGAGGGAATCAGGCGCAAAATGGTTTTCTTGCCATTGATCCACAGCGTATGGCCGGCATTGTGGCCACCTTGAAAACGGACCACTCCGTGCGCCGATTCAGCCAGCCAGTCGACGATCTTTCCCTTGCCTTCATCACCCCACTGGGTGCCGATTACAACAATATTCTTGCTCATGTCACGTATCAAAAAAGATTCGGCCCAAAAGACGCAAAGGCCAAAGTAGGTTTAACTTATACGATATAACAGCCCGGCCAGCCGGGCTAGTGAATCGCCCTTACCTTCCATGTTCCGCCATCCAGAACCAGCTCTCGGTCAACGGTGAATTCATCTAGTCTGTGGGGCTGCCCGGGCAGCATTTGCACGACAATTTCGCCGGCGCCACGCAATTGCCGCAAGGCGTCGGCCAGCGCGGCGTCGGTACCCCAAGGTGCCCGTATGGCCTTGGCCAACGGTGCGGGCGGCAGACCCGACGATAGCTTGCGCAGATCGAGACTGAAGCCGGTGGCCGTCCGCGAACGGCCAAAGGCGCGCCCGACACCGTCGTAACGGCCGCCCCGTACCAGCGCATCGTGCCAGCCTTGGGCGTAAATCGAAAACACCACGCCCGAATGATAGCCGTAGCCACTGCCCATATCGGCCAGATCGACGCTGAAATCGTATTCGGGCAAAGCCTGCACCAAGGCTTCGAGTTCGTTAAGGGCATTACCAAGACCGGGCAAATCGGGCAGTTGCTGGCGCGCCTTGGCAATGACTTCCGTGCCGCCATACAAAGAGGCCAGCTTCAATAATGCGGGTATGCTGCCCGGCTGCACATCGGGCAGGCTTGCGCCAAGCTCGGTCAGGCCGGGAATATCTTTGGTGCTGAGCAGATCGAAAATGACGCTGGCCGCAGCCTCAAGCGCCGGATCGGATTCGATAATGGCCCGCAGCACGCCGGGGTGATTCAGATCCAGGCGCGCCTGGGTCAACCCCGCCCGTTTGACGCTTTCAAGCGCCAATTCGATAATTTGGATATCGGCTTCGAAGCCGGCATGGCCGAATATTTCGGCGCCAATTTGCAGCAACTCGCGATCGGATAACAGACCCGCCGGCCGTGCATGCAGTACCGTGCCGCAATAGCACAAGCGTGTAACGCCTTCGCGATTAAGCAAATGCGCATCAATGCGCGAGACTTGCGGAGTCATGTCGGCGCGCACGCCCAGGGTACGGCCCGAAAGCTGGTCGATAAGCTTGCAGGTGCGTAGATTCAGGTCGCCGCCTGTGCCCGATAACAGGGAATCCAGATACTCGACCAAGGGCGGCGCGACCAGCTCGAAACCATAGGTACGATACAAATCCAGCAAATCGCGGCGCAATTCTTCAATACGACGAGCTTCAGCCGGCAAGATATCAGCCAGGCTTTCCGGCAACAACCAGTTGGACATTATTCAGCCCTGAAAAGACCTTGAGAAAAAACCAAACAAAAAGCGACTTGGGGCGTAAGCCCGCCAAGTCGTTTGCGGTAAATATAAACAAAACTTACGCGATAGTATAAACGATAGAACCGAATAAGTGAAACCCGCTCCACCTGCAAAAGCACGTCCAGGAACAGTATCGGGCTTGCGCCGGTTTGTGTTCCTGAACGATCCGGCAGCTTTTAAGGCGTGGCCGGCTTGGCGCCCGAAGCTGAATTCCAGTACTTGAAGAACTCGGATTTGGGGCTTAAGACCAGCGCATCTTTCGAGTTGGAGAATGCGGCCCTATACCCTCCCAGACTCTTGTACAGGCTGTAGAACTCGGGGTTCTTGCCATAGACATCAGCATAAATGCCTGCCGCCTTGCCCTCGCCCTCGCCCCGGATTCCCTGAGCCTGAGCATAAGCCTTGGCCAATAGTTCCTGGCGTTCGCGATCGGCCTGGGCACGGATGCGCTCGCTATCGGCCGCACCGGTGGCACGCAAGCGGTTGGCTTCCTGCTTACGTTCGGCTTCCATGCGCCGGTACACCGACTCGGAAATTTCGGGCGCGAAATCGATGCGGCGTAAACGCACGTCGACCACTTCAACGCCCAGCGGCTTGGCGCGGGCCTCGACGTTGCCCAGCACCTCGCGCATGATGGTGTCGCGCTCATTGGACACCACTTCCTTGACGGTGCGCACGTTGACCGAGGCATTAAGCGCATCGCGAATCTGGGCTTGCAGACGCTCGACAGCCGCGCGGTCGTTGGCTCCGAAGGTTACATAAAACAGGCGAGGATCGGAAATGCGCCACTTGACGAAAGAATCGATCAGCAGATTTTTCTTTTCGGCCGTCTGGATGCGTTCCGGATCGCCGGTTTCAATGGTCTGAAGGCGCTTATCAAGACGTACTACGTTCTCGAAAGGCGGCGGGAACTTGAAATACAGGCCTGGTTCGGTGATGGTGTCGCGCACCTCGCCCAGAGCAAAGACCAGCGCTGCGTCGCGTTCGCGTACAACGAAGACGCAGGAAGAAAGAACCGCCAGGATAATAACCAGGCCGACTAAAGCAGGGAAAAAACGTTGCATCATGGCCTCCTAGCGAGAATACGGGTTAACCAACAGCGACTTCGTCGCGGACCCGCTGGTATCCGGCGTGCGGGTACGTGCGGGCGTGGTCGGTTTTGCGGGCAACGTCGTGCCGGCCGCTGCCGAAGACGTGCTTTCTACCGAACCGCTGAAGGTGGCGCGATCGCCGGCGGCCTGGCTCATTATCTTGTCCAGGGGCAGATACAACATGTTGTTGCTGGCTTGCGAATCGATCATGATCTTGCTGGTGCTTTCCAGGATTTCCTGAACGGTCGACAAGTACATGCGTTGACGGGTAATGTCGGGAGCCTTCGCGAACTCGGCTTCCACACTGGCAAAGCGCGAGGTATTACCCTGTGCATCGCCAATGACCTTGGCACGATAGCCTTCGGCCTCTTGGATCATGCGGGCCACCTGGCCCTGCGCTTCGGGCAAGACCTTGTTTGAATAGGCATTACCTTCGTTGATCTGGCGCTCGCGATCCTGACCGGCCTTGACGGCATCGTCGAAGGCTGCCTGCACCTGCTCGGGGGGCTGGACGTTCTGGATGGCGACCGTGCTGATCTGAATGCCGGTTTGATAGCGGTCCAATATGCTTTGCGCAAGACCCTGGACCTCGGTGGCGACCTCGGTACGGCCCGAATACAGGACAAAGTCCATGGGCTTTTTACCGACGATTTCGCGCATGGCGGTTTCGGACGCCTGGCGCACCGACTCGTCGGGCTGACTGGTCTTGAAAAGATAGTCGGGCGCGCCGGTGGGTACCAACCGGTACTGCACCACGAATTGCAGGTCGACGATGTTTTCGTCAGTCGTCAGCATGAGCGATTCAGGCAAAACCTTATTGCGCGCCGTACCGCGATAGCCCACCTCGAAGGTGCGCAGTTGCGAAATATTGACCGTTTGATGGTTCTCGATGGGGTACGGCAGCCGCCATTGCAGACCGGGCTGCAAGGTTTTGGTGTATTTACCGAATTTGGTAACCACGGCAACCTGCCCTTCCTGGACGATGACAAAGCCGCTAGCCAGCCACAAGCCGACAAGAATGACGATGATCACTGCCACCATCTTGGGCGAACCCTTGGGGAACTGCGCGGCGCCGCCGCCATTTCCCGACCCGTTATCGCCACCGCCAAAGGGGCTGCCGCCGCGCTTGGGCTTGCGGCCGAACAAAGAACCCAGGCGATTGTTGAAATCGCGCCAGACTTCGTCCAGGTCGGGTGGGCCGTCGCCCTTATTAGGCCGGCGAGGAGGTTCGGAGCCGTTATTGTTGCCACGTCCCCAACCCGGATCATTCAAATTAAACATTTTCGATATTAAACGCATTATTTCCCGCGATTTGACCAGATTCGACAATTGCCCCACGCAAACCGTCCAAACCCAGGCGCCCCAAGGCACTGACAAAAACTCGTGCAATCGTACCATGTTCGTTACGTTCCACCCGAGGCTCGTAACCGGCTGAGTCGATTTTGTTATACACCAATATCAGCGGAATCTCGTCGGCGCCGATATCGGCCAGGACTTTGTTGACTTCCGC
>DATCYE010000077.1:0-8797 GCA_036570485.1 Pusillimonas sp.
TGGTAACTGGGCGCGGATCGCTAATGCCTGGAAAGAATCCAGCGTTTACGATTTCATAACCGGAGCACCACTAACTGAAACACCTCGAGACGGCAAGACCGACAATCTCGACGAGACGGTCATTCAGGCGAATCTGGGCAAGACCTGCGGACGTACTTATGGCGTCTATTAAAGCCATGCGTCGCAAATGGCTGTGGGGCTCGATCGCAACGATTGGCGTCATTGGGATCACGGTCGCCGTGGCGTTGTGGCAAAGCCCATCCTCGACAGTGCCGGCCGAGCCTGTTGTCGTCCTCGGCGATGGCGTTTCCACGCCTGCGGACATGGCGTGGGTTCCTTCCGGCGCGTTTCAGATGGGCAGTGACAGCAAGCTGGCCCAAGCCAACGAACGGCCCGCCCATCCAGTAAGGGTGGGGGGATTCTGGATTGATGTTGCCCACGTTAGCAACGACCAGTTCGCTGATTTCGTGCGGCAAACCGGCTATGTCACAACCGCTGAAAAGAAGCCTGACTGGGAGACGATCCGTGTTCAACTGCCTCCCGGCATTCCTGCGCCGCCGGATAATGTACTGGTGCCCGGTGCCATGGTTTTCGTCGGCACCAGCCGCAAGGTTGATTTAACCGATTATTCACAGTGGTGGCGCTATGTGCCTGGTGCCGATTGGCGCCATCCGCAAGGTCCGGGTAGTTCCATTGAAAACAAGGGCGATCATCCCGTCGTACAGGTCAGTTACGACGATGCGCTGGCATACGCCAAATGGGTGGGCAAGCGTTTGCCCACAGAGGCCGAATGGGAGTACGCAGCGCGTGGCGGCCTGGAACAAGCCACCTATGTGTGGG
The DNA here is from genome assembly GCA_036570485.1 of Pusillimonas sp. Taxonomy (GTDB): domain Bacteria; phylum Pseudomonadota; class Gammaproteobacteria; order Burkholderiales; family Burkholderiaceae_B. Next base: position 841 of record DATCYE010000077.1, read on the forward strand.
GCGACGAGCTCACGCCGGACGGCAAGCCCATGGCTAACTATTGGGACAGCAAGCAAAGAACTTTTCCGGTGGTCAGTCCTAAAGCAGGCGGTGCCGAGGGTACATTGCCAGCCCGAACCTTTCCGCCGAATGGCTATGGCCTTTACGACATGACCGGTAATGCCTGGCAGTGGGTGGCCGATTGGTACGGCGCCAATTACTTCAGCAAGCAGGCGAAAACCAAAGAACCCATCCGCGATCCGCGAGGCCCTGAAAAGGCGTTCGATCCGTTTGATCCGGGTGTCCCCATCGATGCGCCAAAGCGCGTCATACGAGGCGGTTCGTTTCTCTGTAATGAAAGCTATTGCCTGTCGTATCGCCCCAGTGCGCGGCGCGGCTCGGATCCCTATAGCCCCATGTCGCATGTGGGATTCCGCCTGGTCAAGGACGCGCCGGCTCCAGCGGCTCAGGTGGCATCTCTAGCTGCCGGCGATCGCTAGTTACGCAAAGATGGACATGTGGATGACATGGGAGATCGGGCCAACGGCTCTTGTGTTGGCGGCAGTCGCCTTGGCATTCGTGCTGTCCATGCCTCTTAGCCGTGCCGCCTACCGCTTGCCTCGAGTTCTGGATAGCCAAATTCGGGTGCAAGCGTCGCAGACGCATCGACTTTATCGCGCAGGCTTTTGGTTGGCCGCTCTGATTATGGCTATTTTATGCGCCTGGCGTTTCGGCTCAACACCTGCCACTGTCGCGGCCATTGTGTATGTACTGATTCTTCTCACGCTGGCATGGATCGACGCTGAAACGGGTTTTCTGCCTGACTTGCTGACCATCCCCTTGTTATGGCTCGGCCTGCTGGTGAACGTAGGCGGCACCTTTTCCATGCTGGCAGACGCCGTAGTGGGTGCGGCGGCCGGCTACTTGGTGCTTTGGCTTATTTGCGGAGTTTTTTTGTTGATGACGGGTCGCCAAGGGATGGGCAACGGCGATTTCAAGTTGCTGGCCGCTCTGGGTGCATGGTTGGGCTGGGCGTCACTGCCCTGGGTATTGTTGATCTCGTCGTTGTTGGCTTTGACCATTGTCTTGCTGCGGCGCATGGCCGGTGGCTTGAAAGCGGGCGAAGCATTCAGCTTTGGCCCGTATCTGGCGCTAGCCGGCATCGCCGTTTTGCTGCGGTTGTAGGGTTGATCGGACCCAGTTCAAGCAGGTCAACGATTGGGAACGAAACCTTGGGACGGTGAAACCCGACCGAGTACCCCGATGTCTTCAATAATGCCGTCCTGGTCTATTGAAACCCCATGGGGCGACACGGCTGAAAGCGTAACGCCCTGGGCCAGCGTGTGTCCAACGCTATAGGCTTTGGGCGGCGCGCCGTTTATCGAGAGCAGGGCGGTGCCGCGCTGGCCGGAAGAGAGCAAACCCACGACGGTGATGCGCAGGCGGGCGCTGCCGCCGCCGAACCAATTTACCAGAGGGGAAATGTCCTGGCCTGAAGTCGGGCCAGAGGCCAGAAAAGGGCGAGCCGCCATTGGCTGGGGAGCAAGCAACAGTGCGCTCCATACCCCTATGCCCGCCGCCATGGCCAACATGGCCAGCGACTGCGTAATAAGAGGGCCATGGTTCGGCCATGCCGCCAGGGCAGTGAAGCGTGAAGACATGAATTTGAAGAAGAGTTGGTTAAGGATTAAATCATGCCTTAAAAATCGGTGAGCTGCTTGTTATTTCTTTTTCCACAAGCAGAAAGATTCTTTTGCAGGCTGCGCGGCGGCAAGGGTGAATATCTATAGACGATATCGTTTTATCGGGTAGTATCTACACACATTGCGTAATGTATCGATTTAAATTCTCTTCTTGCGGAATATCAGCCGATCTCAATGACAGACTATTTTCTTGCATTCAAGGGCAGCGCTCGCAAATCGGCGCATCAGCAAGGTTTTTCGCTCATAGAGATCATGGTGGTCGTCGTCATCATGGGGGTTCTTGCCGCCTTGGTCGTACCTAACGTCATGGACCGCCCCGACCAGGCGCGCATTATCGCCGCCAAGCAGGATATCGGTGCCATCATGCAGGCACTGAAGCTGTACAGGCTTGATAACGGCCGTTATCCCCCAGCCACCGAAGGGCTTGAAGCCTTCGTCGCTAAAAACGACAAGGGATTGCGGTATATGGATCGTATTCCCAACGATCCCTGGAAGAAACCATATCTGTACTTGAATCCCGGTGTCTATGGCGAAATCGACGTGTTTTCATTGGGCGCCGACGGAAAACCAGGAGGCGAAGGCGTTGATGCCGACATCGGTTCCTGGACCCGTTAGCCGCCAAGAGGGCTTCACGCTGCTGGAAATGATGGTCGTCCTATTGATCATCGGTATAGCCACCACCATGGCCGGCGTATCGGCTTTTGGCAACAATAGTGCCCGTACCCTGCGCCAGGACGCTAGCAGGCTGGCGCATCTATTTACTGCCGCGCAGGCCGAGGCTCGTGCCAGCGGCCAGCCCATCACCTGGACATACGATGTCAATGGCTATCGTTTTGCGCGCCTGCCGCGGCGTCTTGTGCTGCCCGCTCGTATGGCCATGCGTGCGCAGCCTGTTCGTGATATGGCGATAGGCGCCCACACCGCCTTGCGTCCGCGTGACTGGATTACTTCAGACGCGATGGCGGTGCGCATTGAACCTGATACCGACATTGTGTTCGGCGCAGACTGGATACCAGGCCCGCTTCAGATGGAGCTTAAAGCAGGTGGCAGTGTAGTCCGCCTATCTCGCCTGGGTAACGGGCGCTTTGTGGTGGCCCCATGACGGTTGACGGCCGCCAGCGCGGCTTTACCTTGATCGAAGTGCTGATCGCGCTGGCTATCGCGGGTGTTGCGCTGGCTGCCTGTGTGCGGGCGTTGGGGGTAGGGGTCAACGGGGTGCGCAACATGCAGGAACGCAGCCTGGCGCAACAAGCGGCACAGAACTTCCTGGCCGAGATGCGTCTGCAAGCTGTTTTGCCGGACCTGGGCCGGCGCAATCAGCCATGTCCGCAAGGCACGTTGACGTTCAAGTGCGAACAAGTGGTTCAGGCCACGCCCAACAACAGTTTTCGGCGCGTTACCGTGCGCGTCAGCCTCGGTAAGGGGCCGGTGCTGGCTCAGCTCGACGGCCTGATGTCCAGATTGCGATGATGGCGAAACAAGACACCCAGCAGGGCTTCACCCTTATAGAGGTGCTGGTTGCGCTCGTGTTGATGGCATTGGTCAGCCTTATATCCTGGCGCGCTCTGGAAACGGTACGGTATACGGGCGAGCGGCTTGATGATCGCGCCGAAGAGACCCTGTCGTTGATGCGCGTGTTGGGCCAGATCGAACGCGACATCTTGCTGCATGCGCGGGAGGGTATCCTGCCAGGCGCGGCGACGCCCAGGACTACTGGTCCGGTGCAGGCAAACGCGCTGATACCATCCGGACTGGTCTGGAACGCCAATACAGGTTTAGGCCTGGTGCGCGACGCCGGCGGCGGCAGGTGGCAACAGGTGCGCTGGCATGTCCAGGACGGCCGGCTATTTCGGGCGGTCGGAGGGCCTTCCCATCTCTTGCCTTTGCCTGCGGCCGAAAATAGTGTGACCGTCCTGGAGCGGGTCCATGCGTTGACCGTCAAGGTGTGGGTGATGAATCAAGGCTGGGTGGGACCGTCGCAAAAAGTAGCCATCAATCCGCGCAAACGTGACGATGACCCTGGCCTTATCGGCCTTGAGATCGCCCTTTATCGCGAAGGGGTGGCTGCGGACCAGCCCTATCGGAAAGTGGTGTTACTGCCATGAGCCCGCAGAACGTCTTCCGCCAGCGCGGCATGGCCGTGATTGCCGCCTTGCTTGTCGTTGTGGCCGCATCGGCACTAACCACTTCCATCATCGAACGGCAAGGGCTACTAACCGGCATCCTCATTTCCGAAGGCGACCGAAGCCAGGCGATCTGGACACTAAGAGGTGGCTTGGACTGGTCGCGCGTAGTCCTGCAAATGGACGCCGACAACAGCCCAAGTACCCGTCTGGACGGAATCTGGGCGCGCCCCATTATCGGCCTGCCGGTTGGCGCTGCGAAGAACCCCGAGTACGCGTTGCTTTCGGGCCAGATCGAAGATGAACAAGGCAAATACAATCTGCTCAACCTGGCGCAGAACGCCAGAATCGACCCTCAAGAGGTCTTGGTGCTGGAGCGCCTTCTGGGGTGGCTGGGAGTCGATTCCTCATTGGCCATGGTTATGGCGCAACGAGTAGCGGACGCGCAATTTGGTCACGAGGCGGGTCCGCGGGCGGTGGGGCTACGCGGCATCGACGACCTGCGTGTTCTGAATGGCATTACCGCGCGCATCGTCGACGCTTTACAGCCTTATGTCACTGTCTTGCCCGCAGCGACCACGATCAATGCCAACACTGCTACGGCCGAAGTGCTTGGCGCCGTTGTCGATGGACTCGGTCTGGCTGGGGCGCGCGACCTGGTGATTCAACGCGACAAAGGACTTTGGTTCGCCAACCGAGCCGATTTCGTCAATCGCTTGCCCGGCCAGAAACCGGATGTCGGGAAGCGTATTAGTGTTAATAGCGATTGGTTTCGTGTTACCGGTGAAGTTACAATTGGTGACGCGATGGTTGGCCTCAGGGCACTCTTGCATCGAAGAGATAACGGGTTATCGTCGGTCCGCTGGATCACCTACTAATAATATGAGACAACAACTGCGACTGGCCCTGCCGCCACTTTCCGATCTGGCGCCTGACACGAACATTGCTTTCGTCCTGATTGACCGGGAGGGGCGCATTGCGCGCGCCGGACAACTGCCGCTGGCCGAATTAGGCGCAGGCGCGGGCTCTGTGGCCGTTCACGCAATTTTGCATCCCAATGATGCCGTTGTGGCCGATATCACGGTTCCGCCCGTATCATCGCAAAAGCTCGATGCTGCTGTAGCAGGAAGTATCGAGCCCATGGCCTTGGCGGATATCAGGCAGTTGTGCTTGGCGCACGGAACCCGAGCGGCTGACGGTACGGTTACCGTGGCCTGGACGGCACGAGAGTCGCTGGCAAACGCATGGGCCATGCTTGCCGAGGCCGGTTTGAATATCGTGGCCTTCGTTCCTCATTCACTGGCTCTGCCCACGCAAGATCCTCAGCCCGCCAAACCCCTGGGCTTGCCGGCTACCCCGCGCTGGTTGGCGCCTCTTCCTGGCTGGTCTTTGGCGCATGATGATTTGCGGCCAGCCTCGGCAAGTGGCCGATGGCGCAAAGCAATATATTGGTCTGTCGCTGCTGCCGCAGTGTGGCTTATTGGCTTGAACTGGTACGCGGCGCAGCTCTCCCACGAGGTCGAAACCTTGCAGAAAAACATGGAGCAGGCGGTGATACAGGCATTTCCGCAAGTTCCTGTCGTCATTGATCCTCTGCGGCAAGCGCAAAACCAACGGGACGCCCTGAGGCTTGCGCAAGGTGCGGCGGCCGAGGACGATTTCATGCCCTTGGCGCTTGCTGCTGCGCAGGTTCTTGATTTTGCGCGGAGCCACGTGCGTAGCCTGCGCTACGAGAATGGCGTGTTGACTTTGATGCTGGCAGAAGGCTATCTCCCGCCCACCAGCGATGCCGCTTTGGCGCAGTCGGCGGCAATGCATCAGTTAGTGCTCCAGAAAGATGAAAGCCAGGCTCATGTATGGCGAGCGCAGCGTCCTGCGCTCGCACAGCATCAAGCGGGGCAGCGATGACGTTTACGACCCTATTCACTGAGCTTGACGGTGCATTGCGCACGCGCATGGGGCCACTGGCACACCGGATTCGCGCTGTCTGGCAACAGAGAACCCCGCGTGAGCAGGCTCTTTTGCGTGGTGGAGCAATACTCCTCATAGTCGCGCTTTTTTGGGTACTAGCATTGCGTCCCGCATCACAGACGATTCAGGCTGCGCATCAGCAGTTGCCGCTGTTGCAGGCTCAGGCTGCACGACTTGGGGAAGTCATTCTTGAGGCAAAAGCTCTGGCCCGTGGGCGCTCCGGCATCATACCTGCGGGCGACACAGAGCAAGCGCTTCAGACCAGCCTGCGCGCTGTGGGCCTGGAGACAGTAAGTGTCCTCTCCAGGCCGAACGGCGCAGCAGCCAAGGCAACGCAATGGCAGGTGCAGTTCGTCAATGCTCCCGCAGGGCGCGTCATGGAATGGATGGCCAACTTGCCGTTCGTCGTACAGATGCAGACACACCGGGTCGATCTGGCCCGCAGCAATGTAAATGGCCGAGATCGTCCAGGGCAGCTTAGCGGGCTCGTCGTGCTGACCCAGACGTCGCAAAGGAAGCCCTCATGAGGCGCGGGGCTCGCGCGACATGGCTGGCATTGCTATTTACGGTGATGCTCGCGGCCGCACTCTGCGGGCTGCCTGCCCGCTGGGTCATGGCATGGATACCTGATTCTTCTCCCGTCTTGATCACCGACGCGTCGGGCACCTTGTGGAAGGCCAGCGCAACAATGGCGGTCGGTATTGGCGGATTGCGCCGCACCTTGCCCGATCCGCTGCATTGGCGTCTGAGCTTCAGCAGTGGGCCTCGTTTGGTAGTGACTCACCCCTGGCTGCGCGGACCGCTGACGGTGGCACCTTCTTGGCAAGGTTTGCGCCTGTCGGCTCAGTCCTTGCAGTTGCCTGCGTCCGTGCTGACCACAGTGCAAGGCATGTTCAACGCCTTGGATCCAGGCGGCGAAGTGCTCCTTAGCTGGCCCGAACTCTTTTTGGGACGCGGTGTCGCCGCCTCCGGCAAGACGACTCAATTGTTGTCCGTGCAATGGCGCAACGCTACTTCATCGCTGACCCAAATACGGCCCATGGGGGAATATACCCTGGTGCTACAGCAAGGCAGCAGCAACAACATCGCGTTGGCACTCGTTACCAATAAGGGGCCTTGGATGATGGAAGGTACGGGCATTCTGTCGCGGTCGGGCAGGGTGCAATTCGACGGCAAGGCATGGGTTCACGAATCGGCCAGTGAAGACACCCATGCTGCTCTGCAAGGCGTTCTGGATGCTATTGGCCCCCGGTCAAGCCAGAGCGGCCACACCATGATGACAATACGCTAGCGTCTACCCACCCCCCTAATGAAACTGTTTCCATGACCAACTTAAGTTTATTATTCGAACGCCCTTCCACCGATCCTGCCCCATGGCGGCTACGTATGCCGCTGTTGGTGCTCGCTCTCGCACTCGGCGGTTGTGCACCCATAAAAACGGGTCAACAAACGGCCGGTACACCGCTGGTGGCGTACACAACCGTGGGTTCGGGGCAGCCAAGCAGAGCGCAGCCATTTTCCGCCCAAGCTGAATCGTCGCAACCCAGATCGCGAAACTTGTCTCCGATACGCGGACGTGCGCGATACGAAGATGATGCCGCTACTGGCAATTCAGCGGCGCAGCCGGCGGCCGGAGAGCGAACAACTCTGAATTTCAATGATGCCGAGCTGCACGGGGTATTGCGGGCGTTGGCTCAGTTTACGGGGCGCAATTTCGTGGTGGATCCGCGGGTACGAGGACAGTTGACGCTGATCTCCGAGACTCCGGTAGATGCGGACACGGCGTATTCCATGCTGTTGGGCGCCTTGCGCATGCAGGGTTATGCAGCCATCGATGTAGACGGGGTGACCCGGGTGGTACCCGAAGCCGATGCCAAACTGCAGGGCGGTCCGGTCGTGTCGGCCAGCCAACGCGCACGCAGCGGTGAGCTGGTCACGCGGGTTTTTCCACTACGCTATGAAAGCGCCACCGCGCTGGTGCCCATCTTGCGGCCCATGGTGGCGCCCAACAATACCATTGCGGCACACGCGGGAAACAACACCTTGGTCATTACCGACTATGCCGATAACCTGGATCGTGTGGCCGAGGTCATTGCTCGTATCGACACACCCACTTCCATCAGCACCGATGTAATTCCTATTGAATATGGGGTGGCGCTCGACGTGGCAGCCTTAGCCCAT
>DATCYE010000078.1:0-3792 GCA_036570485.1 Pusillimonas sp.
TAGTTTTTCGGCACCTCGCCGCGCCAGCGTGTGCTCCACCAAGACCGATCCGCGCAGACGAACCACGTCTTCGGCGCCATATCCGCGCTTGATGCCCTGCCAGCGCGGATCTTCAGCCCAGGTTTTTTGCAGGCCGCGTACTTCATTTTCCCGTGTGCTCATGATGCTTTCCTTAAAGTAAAAAAGAAGAAACAGAAAAGAAATCGATGAGAAAAGTCTACGCGCCTGCTGCAGGGCAAACCACACTTATGTCTTATATAAGATAAAAAATATTATTCATTTAAAACAAAAGCTTATATTTTTATTTTCTTAATGCGGAATGAAATTTTCCGCTATGAAACAGAAAATCATGCAGCGCAGCATTGGTATTTCATAGCATGGGTTACTTTTTTCACGATGCGGAAACATCGGACAAAAAGGTACAATGGCAGGTAAAGCATTAACTCAGACACCCTTTGCCGGGGCCGTCACGACCACCGATCAAGCGCAATGCAAAATCCTTCTTTAGTCCTGGCACCCTTGGGGCAGGACGTTTCCTATCCCGACGCCTACGATCCCAAACTCTTGTTTCCGATTGATCGCGCCACCAATCGTCAAACGCTTCAAATTCCGGGGCCTTGTTTCGGCGCCGACATCTGGAATGAGTATGAAGTTTCATGGCTGAAACTGAAAGGCAAGCCATTGGTGGCCCTGGCCCGCTTCGTTGTTCCGCAAGAAAGCCCCAGGCTGATCGAGTCCAAATCGTTCAAGCTCTACTTGAATTCTTTCAATGAAGAGCGTTTCGATAGCTTCCAAGCCGTACGAGAAATTATGGGCTGCGATCTGAGCCAGGCCGCCGGCGCGCCCATTGAGGTTCAATTGAACGAACTGAGCCCGACCGATCGGCTTTCCTGCCAGCCGCTGGAAGGCGCCAGCATCGATGACGCCGACATTGAAATCACCCATTACTCACCCCAGCCTGGGCTGCTGCGCTGCATCCCCAATGGCGGGATCATCAGCGAAACCCTGGTATCGGATCTATTGAAATCGAACTGCCCGGTCACGGGCCAACCCGATTGGGGCAGCGTGCAGGTTCGCTATACCGGCCAGCGCCTGGATCGCGACGCTTTATTGGCCTACATTGTTTCGCTGCGCCGGCACACGGAATTTCATGAGCATTGCGTAGAAAAAATGTATTGCGACATATGGCAGGCTTGTAAGCCGCAATCGCTAATGGTATACGCCCGCTATACCCGGCGCGGCGGCCTGGACATCAACCCCTGGCGCAGCAGCGAGCCGTTACAGGTCGGTCAGGAACGAACGCCCAGACAATAGGCGCAATACATAGCGCAGAAGACTATGCGCGCGCTGCGGCGGCGTGAGTCATGCCGCGCTCCGCCGATTTTGCCACCCAGACTGCCAACACGGCCGCTACCGCAAAACCGGTGGCCGCGCCAAACCAGGGCCCTCGGCCCAAACCTGCGTCGAGCATGATGCCAAAGCCAACCGGCGCCAGCGAAGAACCCACGTCCATGCCCGAATACACCAGGCCGTAGACAGTACCGGTGGCGCCCTTGGGCGTTACACGCCGTATCAGCATATCGCGCGAAGGCGCTGAAACCCCCGAGCAAAAACCGGCCATGGCCACCAACACCATGGCAAAGGACGGCGGCACCGCCCCCATGGCCAGCACCACCAGCAATGCCCCAGCCAGCAGCAGGGAAACCGCCACGGTGCGCTCGGTGTTGGGCGTGGTGCCCACCAGAAAGCCGCCGGCCAGCATGCCTGCCGCCGCCGCAATCATATAGGCGGACAGGGTCGTGCCGGCCAGCACCTTGTCTATGCCATAGACATCGCCCAGCATCGGTATGGTGTAGTTCTGGACGGCCGACAGGGCCATGGACGTAAAGGCGAAAAACAGGAAGGCGCCCCACAGCGCTGGCTGCACCAGCAAGGTAGCCAGCGTCTGGCCGACTGTTTGCTGCGCCAGATCGGGCACCGCCCTGCCGCCTGCCGCCTCGCTGGTCACCGCCGGCTTCAGCGCTTCGTTGCGGCCCGCCAGCAGGTGGCGGCCCAGCCAGGTCAGCAGCAGCACGAAGGCCACCAATGCCGCAGCGGCAAAGGCCGCAACCCGCCAGTTCCATACATGAATAATACCGGCCATGAAAACCGGGGTTAGCGCCCAGCCCAGATTACCCGTCAGTCCATGCATGCTGAAAGCATGGCCCAGGCGGCGCGCGCTGACCCGATGGTTGATAATGGAATAATCCACGGGATGAAATACCGAATTGCCCAGGCCGCCGATAATGGCCGCCAGCATCAACATGGCATAGCCATTGGATGTGGCGATCAGGATGCCTGAAACCACGAAGCCGGCCAGGCCGAAGCGCAGCACGGGCGCCGGCCCGATACGATCGACCACAAAGCCGGACGAAGCCTGCCCCAGGCAGGACACCAGGAAAAACACCGATACCAGCATGCCCAGCTTGACGAAATCGTAGCCGTATTCGTGAGCCAACGACAGGTACAAAGTGGGAAACACCAGTTGGAAAAAGTGCGACGACGCATGCACCGAGCCGATCAGGCCGATGATAGTCCAGTCGTGGCGCCTTAGTGCCGGCGTATCGGAGGTCAAGTCGGGGTTTGCTGCAGCCATTGTGCTCTCGCGGAGATCAACTGCGCCGATTGGATCGATCGCGGATTTCAGGCCATGCACGGCGCAGGTAGTAGCACATGGACCAGACCGTCAAGATGGCGGCGATAACAATCAACACCTGGCCGGCCAGGTGTAGGGACACGCCCTGGAAGGGGCGCCAGTACAGCAGGCAAGGGATGGCGACCATTTGTGCGGCGGTCTTGAACTTACCCAGCCAATGCACCGCCACGCTGCCGCTTGCCCCGATCTTGGCCATCCATTCGCGCAAGGCGGAAATGGTGATTTCGCGCCCGATAATGATCAGTGCAATAAAGGAATCGACTCGATTCAAGTCCAGCAATATAAGCAGGGCCGCGCATACCATGAGCTTGTCGGCGACCGGATCCAGGAAAGCGCCGAAGGACGAGGTTTGATTCCAACGCCGGGCAAGCCAGCCGTCGAACCAATCTGTCAGGGCGGCCACGATAAAGGCCAGCGCGGCCACGGTGTCGCGCACCGGCACCGAAATCCAATCGGTCGGTATATAGAACAGTGCCACGATCAGGGGAATCATGGCGATGCGCAGCCACGTCAGGGCAATAGGCAGATTCATGGGCATAAGATGAATACTACCTTATCGGAGCGCCTGATAGATACGTTCCGCCAGCTCATCGGAAATTCCTTCAACTGAACGCAGGTCGTCGACGCTGGCGTCGACCACCCCTGAAAAGCCGCCGAAGCGCGCCAGCAGCTTCTGGCGGCGCCTGGCACCTATGCCCTCGATCTCTTCCAGGCGCGATACATTTCTTGCCTTGGCCCGTTGCGCGCGCATGCCCGTGATCGCAAAACGGTGGGCTTCATCGCGAATCTGAGCGACCAACATCAGGGCCGCGGACTCGATACCCAGGGCCACGGGCGCCCGCCCATCTGTGAACACCAAGGTTTCCAGGCCCACCTTGCGCCCCTCCCCCTTGGACACGCCCACGATGGTGTGAGTATCCAGGCCCAGCTCGACAAAAACCTGCCGGGCGATTTCCACCTGTCCCTTACCGCCGTCAATCAATACGACCGTTGGCATTTCGGCCTGCCCATCGGCCACCCGGCTGAAACGGCGCGTCAGAACCTGGCGCATGGCGGCGTAATCATCGCCCGGCGTAATACCGGCAATGTTGTAACGG
>DATCYE010000079.1:0-2742 GCA_036570485.1 Pusillimonas sp.
TCGACACGTTTCAGAACGGTGCCGCGGCGTTTTTTGTCGCGACCGGTCAGGATGATGACCTCGTCGCCTTTACGGATTTTTTCCATGCTTGGCTCCTTACAGCACTTCTGGGGCCAGGGACACGATCTTCATGAACTTTTCTGTACGCAATTCGCGCGTGACAGGTCCGAAGATACGGGTGCCGATGGGCTCCAGTTTAGCGTTGAGCAACACGGCGGCATTGCCACCGAACTTGATCAGCGAGCCGTCTTTACGACGAACGCCCTTAGCGGTACGCACCACTACTGCGTTGTATATTTCGCCTTTCTTGACGCGTCCGCGTGGAGCCGCATCTTTGACACTAACCTTGATAATGTCACCGATTGCGGCATAACGGCGCTTCGAGCCGCCTAACACCTTGATGCACATTATGGAACGTGCGCCAGTGTTATCGGCCACGTCTAGCGTGGTCTGCATTTGGATCATGATTTTTCCTGTTCCAACTTAGCCGCATCGCGCTACTACCTATTAGTAGCGCCACACAACCAGTTTTGGTCCCGTCAGATTCAAAAATACAAGCGGGCCGCCTGCTTGAATCAGGCCGGAACGCTTTGGCACCCGTGAATCCTGGGTTGAAATCTTGCTAAAAAACTGTTGCCTTGGATTTTGCAATCCGTCTTTTTTTGTAAACCCCTAAGCTCTTGCACCTGGCGCAGCCAACTTGGCGTGCCCTGCTAAGAACCCATAAATTCACAATCATACTTATCTGGTTAAAGCGCTAATGCCTCTACCAGCAAGCCTAGTATGGTATTCTATTTTTTTCGATCTTGCAAGTAAAACATTAGGGAATTCCTTAAGCCTGTCGTGTTTTGGTGTCGGGAATGCCTTTTACCCCTGGCATGCAGGGGGCCGCTTGCGCGATTCGCAACCTCGACCCGCATAGAATCAAGGAAACATAAGCATGTATGAGACGTTAGCATTATATATTGATGGCGAATTTCTTAGCGGCGAAGGCCGCAATACCGAAGAAGTCACCAACCCCGCGACGCTGGATGTCCTTGGCCAACTGCCCCACGCCAGCACCGCCGATCTGGATCGCGCTCTGGCGGCCGCGGCACTTGCGTTCGAGTCATGGCGCCACAGCTCGCCCATGCAACGCTCCGAGATTCTTCGCAAGGTCGGTCAGCTATCGCGCGAGCGCGCCCAGGAAATCGGCCGCAACATGACGCTGGACCAAGGCAAGCCACTGGCCGAGTCCGTGGGCGAAATCATGGCCTGCGCCGACCACGCCGACTGGCATGCGGAAGAGGGCCGCCGCATCTACGGACGCGTCATTTTGCCCCGCAGCCCCGAAGTCCGGCAAATGGTGTTGCGCGAGCCCATTGGGGTCTGCGCCGCCTTCACACCCTGGAACTTTCCTTATAACCAGGCGATACGCAAGGTTTGCGCGGCCATCGGCGCCGGCTGCACCATCATCCTTAAAGGCCCCTAAGACTCGCCCAGCGCGGTCATGGCCATCGCCCGCATGTTCCACGATGCCGGCCTGCCCCCGGGCGTACTTAATATAGTGTGGGGCGTACCCAGCGTAGTGTCCGACTACCTTATCCGCTCGCCCATAGTGCGCAAGGTCTCGTTTACCGGCTCCGTACCCGTAGGCAAGCACCTGGCCTCGCTGGCCGGCGCCCACATGAAGCGCGTCACGATGGAGCTGGGTGGCCATTCCCCGGTTCTGGTGTTCGATGACGCCGATATCGGCCGTGCCGCCAAGCAACTGGCTCGCTTCAAGGTGCGTAACGCCGGCCAAGTCTGCGTCTCGCCCACCCGTTTCTATGTTCACGAAAAAGCCTACGACCAGTTCCTGGAGGTCTTCGTCAATACCCTTAAAACCGTCAAGGTGGGCGATGGCCTGGACCCCGACACTCAAATGGGCCCCCTGGCGCACGCACGCCGAGTGCCGACCATGACCAAGTTCGTCGAAAACGCGCTGGAACTGGGCGGCAAGGTCGTACTGGGCGGCGAGCGCCTGGCTCGCACCGGCCATTTCTTTGCTCCCACCGTGGTCACCGATCTTCCCGAGCACTCCATGCTCATGACCGAAGAGCCCTTCGGCCCCATCGCCCCGATCACCCGGTTCTCGGACACCGACGACGTCATCCGCCGCGCCAACTCTCTGCCATTCGGCCTGTCGTCTTATGTCTTTACCAACTCGCTGCAAACGGCCACCAAGGTGTCCAACGGCATTGAGGCCGGTATGGTCAACATCAACCACTTCGGCAGCGCCCTGCCCGAAACACCCTTTGGCGGTGTTAAAGACAGCGGCATCGGCAGCGAAGGCGGCACGGAAACCTTCGACGGCTATCTGGTCACCAAGTTCGTGACACACGTCTGACCCCGTCGCTGAACAAACTCAGATCTTGTTTTAAAAGCCGGCGCCCCCTTTTGTAAGGGGGCGCTACGCATTTGGGCCTACCCTCATGCGGCATAATCCTTGGCCACTTGGCGTATGCAGTCCAGTCCTTGCGCCAAAGACTGGGGATACAGACCGTCTTTGCGCCAATACATCGAAACCGAACCAAAGCCTGGCAATTCCACGGGCAGGATATGCAGCAAGCCCATATTGGCCAGCATCAGCGTGGCTCGATGGGAGGCGGTACCTATCATGTCGCTATTGTTTAACAGCGCGATATTAGCCACAACAGAATTTGATTCGATGAAATTCTGCGGCAAGGCTTGCCCTACCGACTTCAAAGCAGCCTCTAGCGT
>DATCYE010000080.1:0-6360 GCA_036570485.1 Pusillimonas sp.
GCGTTTGGCGTGCGCCATAACGTGACCTGGTGGTTGCAGTCCAAAGGCCCTGAAACGGTGCAGCCGCTGGATGCCGCCCAGATCGACGCGCTGGCCTATACCTTGCCGGAATTTGGCCTACGCATGCCGTACCGCCCGACCGACTTCACTCAAGTGAATCATGCCGTCAACCGCACGTTGATCTCCCGGGCCCTGACGCTACTGGACGTACAGCCCGGCGACCGGGTTGCGGACTTGTTTTGCGGTCTGGGCAATTTCACTTTGCCACTGGCCACTCGCGCGCAACAGGTCGTGGGCATAGAAGGCAGCGCCGCATTGACCGAACGCGCCCAGGATGCCGCGCGTCGGCATGGCCTGGACGCAAAAACCAGTTTTGCAACGCTGAACCTGTTCGAGGTGGATGTGCAGTGGTTGCGCGATCTTGGGCGCTTTGACCGCGTGCTGATCGATCCTCCCCGCGAAGGGGCCGAATCGGTGGCGCGTGCTCTGGCGGCACTGGCACCGGCGGAAAAGCCGCAACGCATCGTCTATGTTTCCTGTAGTCCCGGCACCTTGGCGCGCGACGCAGGAATACTGTGCCATGAGGGAGGCTACCGCCTGCAAGGCGCTGGTGTCGTGAATATGTTCCCGCATACCGGGCACGTGGAATCGATAGCGGTGTTCGACGCCCAATAACTTGGGGCTTGCACTGACTTGCCGTGCGCCGGCCTGACGATGAAACGCCAGGCCAGCGCACAGACGCTTAGCTTTGGGCGGTGTCGGCCAGAACCCGCTGCGCTTCCTGCTTGACCCGTTCGGGCGCGGTGCCGCCGATGTGCCGGCGGGCGGCGACGGAACCTTCCAGGGTCAACACCTGGTAGATGTCCTGCGCGATAAGCGCGTGGAAACCTTTAAGGTCTTCCAGAGGCAGGTCGGACAGGTCGCAGCCGCGCTCTTCGCAGGTACGCACGGCATGAGCCACCGTTTCGTGGGCGTCGCGGAAGGGCACGCCTTTTTTGACCAGATAGTCGGCCAGGTCGGTGGCGGTGGCGAAGCCCTGTAGGGCTGCGGCGCGCATGGCGTCGGCCTTGACGCGTATGCCGCCCACCATGTCGACGAATATGGTCAGGGTGTCGCGTATGGTGTCGGCCGAATCGAACAGGCCTTCCTTGTCTTCCTGGTTGTCTTTGTTATAGGCCAGAGGTTGGCCTTTCATCAGGGTAAGCAGGGCGATAAGGTGGCCATTGACGCGGCCGGTCTTGCCGCGCGCCAGTTCGGGCACGTCGGGGTTCTTCTTTTGCGGCATGATGGAGCTGCCGGTGCAGAAGCGATCGGCCAGGTCGATGAAGCCCACACGCGGACTCATCCACAGCACCAGTTCTTCGGACAGCCGCGAAATATGCGTCATGATTAGGGCGGCGGACGCGCAAAACTCAATGGCGAAGTCGCGGTCGGAGACGGCATCCAGCGAATTGCGGCAGACCTCGTCGAAACCCAGCGTGCGCGCCACGCGTTCGCGGTCGATAGGGTAGGACGTGCCGGCCAGTGCGGCGGCGCCCAGCGGCAAGCGATTGACGCGCTTGCGGCAGTCGGCCATGCGTTCGGCATCGCGGCCGAACATCTCGGCATAGGCCAGCAGGTGGTGGCCGAAGGTAACGGGTTGCGCCACCTGCAGGTGCGTGAAGCCCGGCAATATGGTCGATGCGTGTTCAAGCGCCAGTTCGGCCAGCTTGCCGCGTAACTGGCGCAGCAGGTCGATGGCAATGTCGATTTCGGCGCGCAGCCACAGGCGGATATCGGTGGCAACCTGATCGTTGCGCGAGCGGCCGGTATGCAGACGCTTGCCGGCGTCGCCTATCAGTTCCACCAGGCGCTTCTCGATATTCAGATGCACGTCTTCAAGGTCGAGCGACCAGACAAAGGCGCCTGAGCGGATTTCCTCCAGAATACGGGCCATGCCTTTTTCGATGGAAATCTTGTCTTCGCTGCTGATGATGCCTATGGATTCAAGCATGTCGGCGTGGGCCAACGAGCCTTGAATGTCGACTTCGGCCATGCGCTGGTCGAAGCCGACCGACGCCGTATAGCGCTTAACCAGATCGGATACGGGCTCGGAAAAGCGGGCAGACCAAGCCTGAGCCTTGTTTGCGAATTGGTCTTGCGAATCGGGAGTAGTGTTTTTTGACATAGTGGCACGATTATAAAGGACGACGCGTTATATTAGATGCCCCCTGAACGACAAGAGACGATACCGAACCGATGCAAGAGCAGACCCTGCTGGCCCAATGGATGGGTGATAACTGGATAGACCACTACATGCCCCATACGCTTTGGGGGCAAGTGCTTCTGGGGCTGGCCGTTCTGGCCATACTGGTATTGTTGGCCGGCTGGATCACAGCACGGGTATTGACCACCATCGCGCGGCGCACCCTGACGGCGGTCGGGCACGATGACTGGTCCGTTGCATTGTCGCGCCGGCGCGTGTTCCGCAACCTTAGTTATGCGGTCCCCTTGCTGGTCATTATGTCCAACATCGGATTGCTGCCCATAGCTGAAACGTACGCGGGTTTGATGGCAAGGATATTTCTATCCGGCGGCATTGTCTTCTTTTTCATGGCCTTGAGTGGGGTGCTGTCAGCCTGGCAGGACATTCACGCAGCCAGCAAACGGGCGCAAACGCATTCCATCAAAGGCTATCTGGAACTGGGCAAAATCATTTTCTGGGCAGTCTGCCTGATATTGGTCATATCCATACTGGTCAATCGTTCGCCACTGCTGATGCTCTCCGGGCTGGGTGCGCTCTCGGCCGTGTTGCTGTTGGTGTTCAAGGACACCTTGCTGTCGCTGGTGGCCAGCACGCAAATGACGTCCAACGACATGTTGCGCATCGGCGACTGGATAGAAATGCCGCAGGCGGGGGCCGACGGTTTCGTCATCGATATAGCCCTGCATACGGTCAAGATACAGAACTGGGACAAGACCGTTACCACGGTTCCCACCTACAAGCTGTTTTCCGAGAGCTATCGCAACTGGCGCTATATGTTCGAGTCGGGTGGGCGGCGCATCAAACGCACTTTGCGTATCGATGCCAGCACCGTCCGTTTTCTGCGCGAGGACGAAATCGCGTCATTGCGACGCTTTGCATTATTGAGGGATTACCTGGACGGCAAACAGCAGGAGCTGGAGGAAAGCAATCGCGCCCTGGGCCCCTTGGCCGATCTGGAGGGCAACCGACGGCGCCTGACCAATCTGGGTACTTTCAGGGCGTATGCGCTGGCGTATCTGAGGCAACAGCGCGAACTGCACCAGGACATGCTGATGATAGTTCGCATGATGGAGCCCGATTCCCAGGGCATCCCTATCGAAGTTTATTGCTTTGCCAACAATACGGCCTGGGTCGAGTACGAGCGCATTCAGGGCAATATTTTTGATCATTTGCTGGCCATTTTGCCTGAGTTGTCGCTGCGTCTGTACCAGGCGCCGTCGGGCGCTGATTTTGCCCGGGTCTGGGATGCGGCAGGCCGGCCGGCATCGTCGGGGCAGCCATCAACGGAGCCCGTAAGCGAATGAATGCCTGCGAGTCCCACCGTTTATGCGACGGTCGTGCGATAATTTTTCTTTATCGTGGAGTCATGCAATGAAATTAGTCGCGGCAATCATCAAGCCCTTCAAGCTGGACGAGGTGCGCGAAGCCCTGGCCGATATCGGCGTGAACGGCCTGACCGTTACCGAAGTCAAAGGCTTCGGCCGCCAAAAGGGCCATACCGAGCTGTACCGGGGCGCCGAGTATGTGGTCGATTTCCTGCCCAAGATACGGGTCGAGGTCGTGCTGCCCGCAGCCATGGTCGACGCAGCCATTGATGCCATTATCAAGGCGGCTTTCACCGGCAAGATAGGCGACGGGAAAATCTTCGTCACTGCCGTCGAGCAGGCCATACGCATACGTACCGGCGAAAGCGGCATCGATGCACTCTGATAGCGCAGCGCAGGGCGGCAGGCACGCTTTTGCTGTGACCGGAGGCTGATGCATGGCGTTGCGAGCCACTATTTTCAAACTGGATCTGCATGTCGCCGACATGGATCGGGGCTATTACGGCAGCCATGTGCTGACACTGGCGCGCCATCCCTCGGAAACCGATGAACGCATGATGCTGCGCATATTGGCTTTTGCCCTGTATGCCGACGAGGGCCTGGCGTTCACGCGCGGGCTCAGCACCACCGAAGAACCCTCGCTATGGCGCAAGGATTTGACCGGCGCCATTCTGAACTGGATAGAGCTGGGTCATCCCGATGAACGCCGCTTGCTGCAAGCCGGCGGCAAGTCGGACCAAGTCGTGGTGTTCTGCTACGGTGGGCATGCCAGTCAGGTCTGGTGGCAGGGTGTGCAGGCCGCCGTGGCACGCATCCGCAAGCTTAGCGTACTGTCCGTCAGCCCCTACGCCGTGCAGGCTTTGGCTGGCTTGGCTCAGCGCGCCATGACCTTGCATGTCACCATACAGGAAGGCGTTGCGCTGATTGCCTCGGACAGCGATACCGTATCGGTCGAGCTGGACGTCTGGCGTTAGCGTCGGTTCAGGGGCGTGGCTTATATCTGTTTTAACGACAGCCCTTGCTCGTAGGCCGACTTGGCCGCCAATGGCCAGAATTCGGGCAAAAAGCATTCGGCCACCAGCAGGGGCTGTCCGTGCCGCCAGAAAACCGAACAGCGCGCAAGCAGGCGCTGTGCGGCGGGGCCTTTGCTTCCCGGCGCGGGTGCCGGCGCAGGTTCATCGTTGCGCGCACCGCAGGGATATTTACCCGGGTCAGCGCCCAACAGGGCATTTCTAACAGAACGATACATCGGCTGCTGCGGGCTCAGGCGTCTTGCGAAGAAGGGCGAGCGGATAATCTGAGGGTTGTTATAAAGCATATCCGCCAGTGGCCGAGTGCGCAGACGTCGCATTCCTTGCCAAAGGCCGTGAGACGCGGACAGCGGTGTGAAGCTGCGAGCAAACACGCTGTCCACGCCGTCTATCGACATGATGATTTCACGTACCCAGACGGGGCTGCGCGCTTCGCGCTGCAGCATCCATGCCTCAGAGGCGCAAAGGCCGTCGGTATGTTCGGCGACAACGCGCAACTGGACGTGACCAAGGTGGCGCAAGCCGGCAGTCAAGGCTCCTGGCCGGAATAGCCAGTATTTTTGTTGACGGGTTAAGGAGGGAGAAGGGGCGGCCAGCCAGCCGCTATTTTTGGAGGGATGCAATTCCATAAACCATATTATCGCCAAAGTCATAAAATACCGCTTATGGAAAAAATACGAATTTCAAAATTAATGGCCGAACAAGGCCTATGCTCGCGTCGCGAAGCCGATGCCTACATCGAGCGAGGCTGGGTCAGGGTGGACGGTCAGGTGGTCTCCGAACTGGGCAGCAAGGCCTGGCCCGACCAGAAAATCACTTTGGACAAGCAGGCGCAAAAGCGTCAGACCGCGCGTGTGACGATACTGCTGAACAAGCCGGTGGGTTATGTATCGGGCCAGGCCGAGCAGGGCTATCGGCCTGCCGTGTCGCTGATTAGCGCCACTACGCACTACAAGGCCGACAAGTCGTCGCTGCGTTTCGAGCCTGGCCATCTGCGCGGCCTGGCTCCGGCCGGACGGCTGGATATCGACTCTCAGGGTCTGCTGATCCTGACGCAGGACGGGCGTATCGCTCGTCAATTGATCAGCGACGACTCCGAAATAGATAAAGAATATCTGGTGCGAGTACACGGAAAGATCGCCGGCAATGGTCTGGCGATGCTCAATCACGGTCTGTCGCTGGATGGCAAACCTTTGAAGCGCGCGCAGGTAAGCTGGCAAAACGACGATCAATTGCGTTTCATCTTGCAGGAAGGCAAGAAGCGCCAGATTCGGCGCATGTGCGAACAGGTCGGCCTGAAAGTCGTCGGTCTGAAGCGCGTACGCATGGGGCGCATAGTGCTGGGCGACTTGCCGCCGGGGCAATGGCGCTACCTTAAGGAAGGCGAACGCTTTCTTTGATCTGTGCCCGCTCATGCCCGGCCGCCCTGTAAGCACGGCGGCCGTTCTGAATTTATGAGTCCTGCTGTTTCAGGGTAAAACCCGCACGGTCGTCCTGTTTCAGTGTTTCGCTTAGCCAGGGTAAGGTATTGGCCAGCTCCGCATGCAGCGTCCACGGAGGGTTCAACACGAACATACCGCTGCCATGCAGGCCGAAACCGTCATCTGTCGGTTTGCGTACCGTGAGGCTGGCATGCACCCAGGGCGTTTTCAAGCGCTCCAGCGAGCGGGCCAGTTCATGGGCCTCGCGTCTTTGCACCAAGGGATACCAGACGACAAAGCAGCCGGTGGCAAAGCGTTTCAGACCTTCGTTGACCGCT
>DATCYE010000081.1:0-2211 GCA_036570485.1 Pusillimonas sp.
GCTTTGTACTGGGTCAGGCAGGCATGGGTTTTGGCATTGTCCAGGCCAGTCTGAAGACAATACGCGAGACCAATGTCAGCCACGCTCACGTAAATATATACTTGGACGACCAGGGCGAAGAGCTGGCCCAAGAACTGGCCGACCTGAAGGCACGCGCCGCCCACCTGGCACAGCTTGCCCAGGCAGGCACGGCGCCCATATTGGATGTGCTGAAACTACGGGCGCAAACATCGGAGCTGACACTGAAAGCGGCCAACTCCGCTGTCCTGCATGCCGGCGCCAAGGGTTACCTGATGCGCCACTCCGCCCAGCGGCGCCTGCGCGAAGCCGTCTTCGTCGCCATCGTGACCCCGGCGCTAAAGCATTTGCGCAAAGAAATCCACGACCTGGAACAGGCCGCCGCGCAGGCCGAGGCGGCATGATGGCACGGCAATGGATGTGCGGACCTTGCGGGTTCATCTACGACGAATCGGCCGGCCTACCCAATGACGGCATCGCACCGGGAACCGCTTTCGAGGACATACCCGACGATTGGGCATGTCCCGACTGCGGCCTGAGCAAGGCCGATTTTTTCCTGATACCCGACTAATCCCCAAAATCCCATCAAGAGACAAACATGACGATCCACGCGTCGTCCGACAGGCAAACCGTGCTGGATGCCCACGGCATCCATCTTAGCTATCAGCGCCCGAACAAGCCCAACAATACCGTGCTGCGCGATTTCTCCCTGCATTTGGCCAGTGGAGAAACCGTTGCCATTCTGGGCCCCAGCGGAGTCGGCAAGTCGTCTCTGCTGCGAGTGTTGGCCGGCCTGCAAACGCCCGACCAAGGTACTGTCCATATCAAAGGCGAGCGCCTGCAAGGCCCGCATCCCAGGCTGGGATTCGTTTTTCAGGATCCCAGCTTGCTGCCCTGGTTGAACCTTGAGGAGAACGTGGGATTCGGGCTGGACTTCAAGCACCAGCCCGATATCGATAAAGCCCAAAAAGCGGCGCGCATTGCAGCCGCCATTGCCGAAGTTGATTTGCTTTCCGCCAAAGAGCGCTATCCCAGCGAGCTATCGGGCGGCATGGCGCAGCGCGCCGCACTGGCCCGCAGCCTGGCGCGACAACCCGAAATCCTGCTGCTGGACGAGCCCTTCAGCGCCCTGGATGAAATCACCCGCAGCGAAATGCAGACCTTGCTGCAAGCAATAACCAGCCGCCATCAAACTTCGGCGGTACTGGTCACGCACGACATCGACGAGGCGCTGATACTGGCCGACCGCGTGCTGCTTCTGGGCATGTACCCCGGACGGCTCATAGGCCAGTGGCATATCGACCTGCCCCATCCGCGCGACGAAGTCATACCCGAACTGGCCCGCATACGGCTGGAGATCGTGCAAACGCTGCGCGATGCGCGTCGTGCCACTCCCACCTCCAATCACCTGGACTCCTGACTCCATGAAAACACCTACAGAAATCGGACCCTCCCTGGAGGCGCGCCGCCAGTTCATCAAGCTGTCTACCCTGTTTACCGCCATGGGCGCCCTGCCCCTGCTGCAAAGGCATAAACAGGCCAGAGCTGCCGAACCTAACGCACCCGTGCGGATAGGCTACCTGGCGGTTACCGATTCCACACCGCTATTGGTGGCGCATCACAACAAACTATTCGAAGCCCAGGGATTAGAGGTGGAAAAGCCGCGCCTGTTCCGCAGTTGGGCGCAAATCGTAGAGGCCTTCCTGGCCGGCCAGGTCAATGTCGTCCATCTGCTTTCCCCCATGACGGTATGGGCGCGCTACGGCAGCCAGTCGCGTGCCAAGGTCGTGGCCTGGAACCATATGTCGGGTTCGGGTCTGACAGTGCTGAACAGCATTAACGACATCAACGATCTGGGCGGCAAGACGGTAGCCATTCCGTTCTGGTATTCGCTGCACAATGTGGTGCTCCAGCACCTGCTGAAAAGCAAGGGCCTGGAATCCATCAGCGAAGGCGATCCCGGCCCCAGGCAAGTCAAGCTGGTGGTCATGGCGCCGTCCGACATGCTGCCGGCCCTGGCCAATAAACAAATTGCCGGCTACACGGTTGCGGAACCCTTCAATGCGTCGGCCGAATTGCTCAAGGTCGGCAAGGTGCTGCGCTTTACCGGCGATGTATGGAAAGACCATGCCTGCTGCGTCGTGCTGATGCACGAGCAAGACTTGGAACAGCGCCCCGAATGGACGCAAAAAG
>DATCYE010000082.1:0-4294 GCA_036570485.1 Pusillimonas sp.
TGGTTGATAGACATTGTGTGCCCTCCATAAGACATTGCGTTCGTTGACTTGTTCTTTTGGGTAATCTACCCGATTATACGGTTGCTGCACTGCGGTAAGGCTTCATTTGGTATCACGCCTTGGCCCAGTGTTTTTTTAGGAAGATCAGGAGAAAAAAATGAGTGTTCATAGCCAAGCCAGGCGAGTCAGTGTGCCCCAGCTTATGGCCTATAAGGGCCAGCAGAAGATAGCTGCCCTGACGGCATATACGGCGCCGTTCGCGCGGCTGCTGGACGATGCGCTGGATATGATCTTGATTGGCGACTCGACGGCCATGGTGGGTTACGGCCTGCCCAATACCCTATCGATCACCGCAGACCAATTGGCACAGCATGCCGCTGCCGTGGTGCGTTCGACCAGCCATGCCTGCATTATCGTCGACATGCCTTTCGGCAGCTATCAGGAGTCACCGCAACAGGCATTCGCCAATGCGGCTAGCATGCTGGCGGCCAGCGGCGCCGATGGTGTAAAGATGGAAGGGGGCGTTGCCATGGCCGAAACCACCCGCTTCCTGGTCGAGCGCGGTATCCCCGTGATGGCGCACGTGGGCCTGATGCCGCAGTACGTCAATACCATGGGCGGCTTCAAGGCCCAGGGTATGACGGACGAATCGGCGGAGCGCATTTTGCGGGACGCGCTGGCGCATGAAAAGGCTGGCGCTTTCGCGGTTGTGCTGGAAGGCGTTGCAGAAAGCCTGGGTCGACGCATTACCGAGGCGCTGGCGGTGCCCACTATAGGCATCGGTGCATCGC
Source organism: Pusillimonas sp. (assembly GCA_036570485.1). Lineage (GTDB taxonomy): Bacteria > Pseudomonadota > Gammaproteobacteria > Burkholderiales > Burkholderiaceae_B. The sequence continues at coordinate 792 of DATCYE010000082.1, forward strand.
CTGCCTGCGATGGGCAGATCCTGGTGACGGAAGATATTCTGGGCTTGAGCGGAGACCGGATACCGAAGTTCGCCAAGCAGTTTGCCGATGTGGGCGCGGTGGTGCGCTCGGCTGTTGAGCACTATGCGGAAGATGTCAGGCAGGGCAATTTCCCGGGACTGGAGCATTGTTTCGGCGTAAAGAAATAATCCCTTATGGAATGATGGGCGGCTTGGCGTATATTCCCGGTTTTTGGATGTAAGCTAGAGACATATCGCCATTTAGTAATTAAATGGTTCAGTATGTTAAATGTATAATCTGCATACTACCGGTTTGGCCGGCCCCTTCCTATTTTTTCCGGTTGCCTAATCATGGAAATCCGTCAATTAGAAGCTTTCGCTGCTGTGTATTCCACAGGCAGCGTAACGGCGGCGGGCCGTTTGCTGGATAGGTCACAACCCATGGTCAGCCGTCAAATTCAAGACCTGGAGCAAGAGCTCGGTTTCATCCTGTTTACCCGGACACGTCCTCAAGTGACGCTGACTGAACAGGGGCGTGAGTTCTATGAAGAGGTTCACAATGTCTTGGCGGGGCTACAGCAATTAGACAGCCGCTCGCGCGAGATTGCCCAGGGGCAAAGCCGCCCGCTGCGTGTCGCGGCTACCTATACCTTGGGGTCCAGCCTGCTGCCCTCTACGATAGGGTACCTGGAGCGTATCCGGCCGGTATTCGAATATAAGCTGTATATCGATACCTTTCAGCCCAGTGATGTCGTTCAGGCGGTGGCGGACGGCCAGGCCGATATCGGCCTGGTTAGCCTGCCGATCGATCTGGGGCGCTGTCAGCTGTTGTGGTCCGGGCAGGCCCCCTGCGTGCTGGCCTTGCCAAGCAATCATCCCTTAGCGGTCAACGACGTGGTTCGCCTGGGAGAGCTGGGCGATAACACCGTTATAACCTTGTCCAACCGTTCAGGATTGCGGCATCGTATTTCGACGGCTCTTTTGCAGACAAATCCCACCGCCAAACCCAGGCGTCAGATCGAAACCACCTCATCGCTCAATGCGCTGATGCTGGTGCGCGCTGGTACTGGGGTGGCGCTGATCGATCCGCTTACCGCAACGACTTTATCGCCCGAGGGCGTGGTTTTTCGCGCTATCGATCGACACATTCCCTATTTGATGGGGGTGATCAAGCATCGTGATCGAGCCTTGCCCGGCGAGGGCAGTCGCTTGGTTCAGGCCCTGTGGGATCACGCCAGCGCAAGTGTGCCGCGCTTTGTGGCGGGCGATCCCAGCGGCCTACCCAAAGACGCCGATCCTTTCCAGCCCTTGCCTGATATGGATGTTGCCTGAGCGCCGGCCTGGCCATCTGCTAGGTCCGGCATCCGGGCGCCGGCATGCTCCCTGAAATGTTCGTATGCCTGTCTTTAGTGCGGTCGGATGTCGGCGCTGGAAACCACGCTGTGCCACTTCTTTAGCGAGGACGCCAGCATATTGTCCAGGTCTTGCGGCGTACCGCCCAGGACTACAGCCCCCATGTCGGTGAGCTTTTGCCGGACTGTAGGGTCGTCAAGGGCCGAGTTTAAAGCTGCATTCACGTGTTCGATGACATCCGGCGGTGTTCCCGTGGGTGCCAGCAAGGCGAGCCAGTTCGACGACAGCAAGCGCGGGTGGCCTTGTTCCGACATGGTCGGCACCTGTGGCAGCACGTCGGATCGTTCGGGCGCCATGATCCCCAATGCTTTTACTTTACCGGCCCGGATCTGTTCCAGGGCGCCCGGAACCAGCTGGAACATGGATTGAATTTGGCCTGAAACCAGATCGTTGGTGGCCAGTTCGGCGGAGCTGTATGGCACATGAACCATATTGGCGCCGATGTCATCCATATACAGCTGGCCGGCCAGATGCATGGAACTGCCATTGCCGGTCGATCCGAAATTGATCACACCCGGATGTGTTTTCACGTAATCGTTGAATTGCGCCAGGTTGTTTGCCGGCAGGGCATTATTGACCACCAATATGTTCGGTATGTCGGCAATCAAGCCGATAGCCTGAAAGCTTTTTTGTGGGTCGAAGGGCAATTCTTTGAAAACGCTGGGGTTTATCGCCAGGGTACCGGTGCTTGAAAATAAAAGCTTGCTGCCATCAGCCGGCGAGGTCGCGACCGTGCTGGCGCCGGCGTTCCCGTTTGCGCCGGGCTGGTTGGATACCATGAAACGGCTGCCGAGCCTGCTGCCCAATTGTTCTGCAACAAGGCGGGCAATAGTGTCGTCGACGCTGCCGGGGGGCGCCGTCACGACAATCTGTACCGGCTGGTCGGTAGGTGGCCAGGGGTTATGCGCCCAAGCCGTTGAGGCCAGAGCAAGGGTCAATACAGCAGTTCCGGCCAGGCGGGTGCGGATTTTAAGCATGGTGTGGTTCATACAAGGCGCTTGATGCCGAGGCTTGCAGGAATTCGGGTTCACAAGTTTACTGTAATGCGATAAGGGCGGCAGCCTGGATGATCCGTGTCTCGGCATATCATACCCTTGGCCCGAGTGGATCTTGAACGAGATCACGTAAACATTGGATTGCGATAAGGTGTGGCGGTATCGCTAAAGGAACTATGCATGGATCAATTACCAATAGAAGCCGGAAATATATGGCTTCTGGTGCTCGTCTTGGCGCTTGGCTGGCTTGTAGCGGCCGTATATTATCGCCGCTTGCTGGCACAGGCCAGGAAGCAGGCGAGAGGCGTAGAGGCGGAACGAGCACATATCGATCGCCAACTTGCACGCAGCGAATCGACCGTGTACAGCTTGCAGGAACGCCTTGAAGAAACCCGTTTGAACCTGACCGCCAAAGAGGCGGACCTCCAGCTTTTGGCGCAGCGTTATGCTCAACTGGACAAAGAGCAGGCCGAACTGCGGGCCGTACACACAGAGCGACTGACCAGCTTCCAGGAGATGAAAGCCAACTTCGAGCAGTCCAGGGAACAGTTAAAAGCCGAGTTCCAGAACCTGGCGAACCAGATACTCGAGGAAAAAGGCAAAACCTTCGCCCAGAACAGCCAGAGCTCTCTGGATGCGCTGCTAAAGCCTTTTCGTGAGCAAATCGACGGCTTCCAGCAGCGTGTGAATCAGGTCCACGACGAAACCCTGCGCGGGAATGTGTCGCTGGGTTCGGAGATCAAGCGCGTGCTTGATGTAGGCCTGAAAATAAGCGCCGAGGCCAATACGCTGGCCAGTGCACTGAAAGGCGACAAGAAAACCACCGGAAATTGGGGCGAAGTGCAGTTGGAGCGCACCCTTCAGCTGGCCGGCTTGGCCAAGGGGGACCATTACGAGTCGCAAGCTCGTTTCAAGGACGGGCAAGGCAACAACCGGCAGCCCGACTTCGTGGTCAAACTGCCTGATCAAAAGCACATTGTCATTGATAGCAAGGTGTCGTTGGTGGACTACGACCGTGCCCTTGCCGCCGAAACCGACGCTGAAACGCAGGCCGCGCTGGATGCCCACGTGAAGGCCGTGCGCAATCAGATCGATG
>DATCYE010000083.1:0-3245 GCA_036570485.1 Pusillimonas sp.
GATGGTGGTACCGCTATTTGAAACCATACCCGATCTTGTGCGCGGCCCCGAGATCATGGCGGCATGGCTCGATCTTCCCGAAGTGGCTCAGCGCGTACGACATGCGCAAGATGGCATACAGGAAGTCATGCTGGGCTATTCCGACAGCAACAAGGACGGCGGCTACCTGACCTCGAACTGGTCGCTGTACTGCGCCGAGCGCCAACTGGTGCAGGTGTTCAAGAAGCGCAAGACGCGCCTGCGTCTTTTCCATGGCCGGGGCGGGTCGGTGGCACGCGGCGGCGGCTCCAGCTTCGACGCCATCCTGGCCCAGCCTCCCGGCACGGTCAATGGGCAAATCCGCCTGACCGAACAGGGCGAAGTCATACAAGGCAAATATAAGGATGCGGAAGTTGGCCGCTGGCATCTGGAGAACTTCGTGGCAGCCACGCTGGAAACCAGTCTTGCGGCCCATTCATCGGTATTGCAGTCCGAGGACGAGAACATGGCGCGCTTCGGCGCCATCCTGGACTTCATGTCGGATATCGCCCAGCAAAGCTACCGCGACCTGGTCTACGGCACACCGGGCTTCAACGATTATTTTTTCGCATCTACACCCATACAGGAAATTGCCGGACTGAATATCGGTTCGCGCCCCGCATCGCGCAAAGCCAGCCAAAAAATCGAAGACTTGCGAGCTATTCCCTGGGGCTTTTCCTGGGCTCAATGCCGTCTGATGCTGACGGGCTGGTATGGCGTAGGCACGGCCTTACAGGCCTATCTTGAACAAGGCTTCAAGGGCGCCCCTGCCAAAAAAGCCGACCGCCTCGCGCAATTACGCGAGATGTCTGAAGCATGGCCGTTTTTCAAGACACTGCTATCCAATATGGAACAAGTGCTGGCCAAGACCGATCTGGGCATTGCGCGCCGCTACGCCAGCCTGGTCCCCGACAAGAAATTGCGTGAAACTATATTCGGTCGCATTCAGGCCGAGTTCGAACTGACCCTTAGCCTATTCCAGCGCGTCAGCGAACACGACCTCCTGGCCAACGATCCTCTGCTGGGCGCGGCGCTGAGCGAGCGCTTCGCCTATATTGACCCTCTTAATCACTTGCAAGTCGAGCTACTGCGCCGCCACCGCCTGAGCGCTGGGCGATCCGGCAAGGGTGGCGATGAAGAAAGCCGCAGCCAGCGCGCCATACACATGACAATCAACGGCATTGCGGCAGGCCTGCGAAACTCGGGATAAGCACATGGAAAACGGCCAGCTCATCGACTATTTCATGCGGGCCATGCATGTGCCCAACAGATCCGAATACGATCCATCTACGGCCATGCCGCAGATGGATGGCGAAGGCGCCTTGCCATCGGCCTTTCCCGTCACGGCACTGGCTGTGGCATCGATAGGCACAGCGGCACAGGCCCTGGCCGACTATATGGAATCGCGTAACGGCCATCGACCGAAAATCCGGGTAGACGCCCGTCTTGGCTCGTTCTGGTTCGCCAGCTCGCTAAGGCCGCAAGGATGGAGCCAGCCCGATGTGCGCGACCCGGTAACAGGCGACTATGCCACGGCAGACGGCTGGATACGCCTGCATGCGAATGCGCCGCATCACCGGGCGGCCGTCCTGTCCGTGATTCGCACACAAGCACAACACGAAGCGCTAGCACTAGCCATATCCAGCTGGACATCGGCCGAACTTGAATCAGCTATTGTGGCCGCCGGCGGCTGCGCAGCCACTATGCATACACGCGAACAATGGGCGGCGCATCCCCAGGGCCGGGCGCTTGCCGACGAGCCGCTGTTTCACACTTCGCTGCACGAGCCCGGCCCAATCCAACACGACAGCTACCGGCCCGAGCGTCCGCTGGCCGGCATCAAGGTCCTGGACTTGACCCGTGTGCTGGCCGGCCCGGTTTCCACGCGCTTTCTGGCGGGCTATGGCGCACAGGTCCTGCGCATCGATCCGCCCTTCTGGACAGAACCGGGCATGGTCCCCGAAGTCACGCTGGGCAAGCGTTGCGCCATGCTGGACCTGCGTCTTGCCGACGACTTGCAGCAGCTCAAGCGCCTGCTGGTCCAGGCCGACGTACTGGTGCATGGCTATCGCGCCGATGCGCTGGAAAGGCTGGGCCTTTCGCAAGCAGAGCGCCAGCGCATACGGCCGGGGCTGGTGGACATATGCTTGAATGCCTACGGCTGGACGGGCCCCTGGCGCCTGCGTCGAGGCTTCGACAGCCTAGTACAAATGAGCAATGGCATAGCCGATGCGGGCATGACGTATTTCAAACAAAACAAGCCAAGGCCTTTACCCGTACAGGCCTTGGATCAAGCCACCGGCTACTTGATGGCCGGCGCCGCCCTGCGGGGGTTGGCCATTCAACGCCAGAGCGGTCAGGGCTCCAGCACCCGCTTTTCACTGGCGCGCACGGCGCAGCTGCTGACATCCGGAAATCTGCCGGAACCAACCGGGCTCGAACCTGAAACGGCCGCAGACCTGTCGCCCACCCTTGAAATGACGGAATGGGGCCCGGCGCAAAGACTATGGCCGCCGTGCAGTATCGACGCCGCCCCCATGCATTGGGACACGCCGGCCTGCTCGCTGCGCAGCAGCCCTGCACGGTGGCCCTGAAAAAAAGCCGGGCAGTCTTGCGACAACCCAGCCTTTTTCTACTTGCTTAGACGACTACGGCTGTACGTCAGTCGTTGGCCGCAGCCTGCATCTTGCGCCGCTTCAAATAACGCAAGAGGGGAGGAACAAAGACGATAAGAAGCGAAACTATCCACAAGCCCTTGGCAATATTACTGTCGAACAACACATGTAGTTCACCATTGGTCATGGACAAAGCCCGCCGCAGGCTCTGCTCCATCATGTCTCCCAGCACCACGCCCAGCACCAGCGGGGCCATCGGCACGCCGAACTTGCGCAGGAAGTAGCCGATGGTGCCGATGCCAACCACCATCAACAGGTCGAACGTGCCCGAGTTGATCGCATACACGCCGATGTAGCTGATACTGAGGATGCCCGGCACCATCAGCCAGCCCGGCACCGACAGCACTTTGGAGAACACGCGGACCATCGGCACGTTCATCAGGAACAGCAGCACGTTGGCGATGAACAGCGAGGCAATCAGGCCCCACACCAGCTCAGGCTTGGTGTCGAACAGCACCGGGCCCGGCGTGATGTTGTACAGCGTCAGCGCGCCCATCATCACGGCGGTCGTGCCCGACCCCGGCACGCCCAGCGTCAGCATCGGCACGAACG
>DATCYE010000084.1:0-4657 GCA_036570485.1 Pusillimonas sp.
CCAGCAGCGCGAAGATATCCAGCCGTAAGCTGCCTTTGGCCGGCAGGGCCGATAGCAGCAGGGTAACGCGTATATGCTCACCGCTCTTGAAGGTATGAGCCAGCGCCAGGAAGCCGGCGGCCGCCATGGAATAGCCGGCGTAGGCATCCAGGCCGCCGATGTGAACACCCAATTGGCGCGTGACGATAGACATGACTACCGCCACCAGTACGCCGACCGTGAAAACGGCGGCCAGGCCGCCGGATACCAAGTAAAGCTTATCGAGAAAGCGGCGCATGCTTATTTATTGGCACGGAAGCTATCGATGACTTTCTGGCCATCGGGACCGGCGCGCTTGATCCATTCGGCCAGCATGGTTTCACCGACTTTATCCAGACCCTTCATGAGTTCATCGGTGGGCTTGATGATTTCCATGCCGTTCTTGCTCAGGTTGTCCAGATCCCATTGGGTTTTTTCTTTGGAGACTTTCCAGCCGCGTTGCTCGGCGTCTTGGCCGGCCTTGAGCAAGGCCTTCTTGCTTTTATCGTCAAGCTGATCGAAGGCCTTCTTGTTTACGATGACGGCATTCTTGGGTAGCCAGGCCTGCGTGTCGTAGAACTTCTTGATGTATTCGTAGGTTTTGGTGTCCCAGCCGGTGGATCCCGAGGTCATGAAAGCATCGACCACGCCGGTAGCCATGGCTTGCGACAGTTCGGATTGCTGGATGGTAACGGGCTGGGCGCCGACCAGTTCGGCGATCCGGGCGGTGACCGGGCTGTAGGCGCGCCATTTCACGCCCTTCAGGTCTTCGACCTTTTTGATGTCTTTGTTGGCGAAAATACCCTGGGGAGGCCAGGCCACCGTGTACAGCAGCTTCATGCCCTGGGAAGCCAGCTTTTTATCCAGGAGGTCTTTCTGGGCCTGGTAAAGTTTCCAGGCTGCATCGTAGCCAGTGGCCAGGAAGGGCAGGCCGTCCAGTGCGTAGATGGGGTCTTCGTTGGCGTAGTTGGTAAGCAGTATTTCACCGATCTGGGCTTGATTGCCCTGGACGGCGCGTTTGATTTCGGGTGCCTTGTACAGCGAGGCGTTGCTATGCAGCGTGATATCGAGTTCGCCGCCTGAAAGCTCTTTGACTTCTTTTACGAACTGTTCCAGATTCTGCGTATGCAGGTTAGAAGCAGGGTAGGCGCTGGGTAGATCCCATTTGGTGGCGGCTTGGGCATTGACGGCAAAAGCCGAGGCGCATGCGGCAGTCAGCAAAGCGAGCGATTTTTTCATTGAACTATCCTTTGTTCGGTAATGCGTCGGAAAACACACGGTCCGAAATGGACCCCCTGCATAGCTGCCCGATTGTAGTGTGGGATAGTGCTTGCATAGCTTGGTATAAGCTCAATTTAGGGGTAATTCCTAGGGCGATTTGCGCCTGGGCTTCGAACCGGAGTTAAATAGCTTTCTTTATGCTTCAAGCAAGCGGCTGATCGCAAACAGATGCGGCCGCGTTTCATTTATTCCCGCCGGCGACAAGGAGAATCTTGATGGCGAAGTGGCAGTTCTGGGTTGATCGTGGCGGCACCTTTACGGATATCGTGGCCTTGAGCCCCGACAGGCAAGTTTCAAGCAGCAAGCTGCTTTCCGAGAATCCCGAGCAATACCGCGACGCGGCCGTCGCGGGCATCAAACAAATTCTTGGTCTGACCGCCGGGCAGGCCGTGCCGGCCGGATTAATTGGCTGCGTCAAGATGGGCACGACGGTGGCCACCAACGCCCTGCTGGAACGCAAGGGCGAACGAACCGCATTGCTGACCACGCGAGGGTTTCGCGACGCCCTGCGTATTGCCTATCAAAATCGCCCACGCCTGTTCGACCGCCATATCGTGCTGCCCGAAATGCTGTACGAACAAGTCCTTGAAATAGACGAACGCCTGGATGCCGATGGCAACACGGTCAAGGCGCTGGACCTGGGCGTCGCGCGCAACCAACTGGCCCAAATCCATGCCCAGGGCATACGCAGCATCGCCATCGTGTTCATGCATGCCTGGCGGCAGGCTAGCCATGAAGCCCAGGTGGCGCAATTGGCTCGCGAGATGGGTTTTACGCAAGTATCGGTCTCGCACGAGGTCAGCCCGCTGATCAAGTTCGTGTCGCGCGGCGATACCACAGTGGTAGATGCCTATCTGTCGCCCATATTGCAGCGCTATGTCAGCCAGGTGGCGTCCGAACTGCCTGGTGTGCCGTTGTTGTTCATGCAATCCAGCGGCGGGCTGACACAAGCCGATCGCTTTCGTGGAAAAGACGCGATTCTATCGGGGCCGGCCGGCGGCATCGTCGGCATGGCGCGCACCAGCGAACGGGCGGGTTTCGACAAAGTCATCGGTTTCGACATGGGCGGCACATCGACCGATGTATCGCATTACGCCGGCCGGTTTGAACGCGAATTTGAAACGCAGGTGGCCGGCGTGCGTATGCGCGCACCTATGATGAGCATACATACCGTGGCCGCCGGTGGTGGCTCCATCCTGCATTTCGACGGCGCCCGGCTGCGTGTCGGACCCGACTCGGCGGGCGCCAACCCCGGGCCGGCCAGCTATCGGCGGGGCGGCCCGTTGGCGGTCACCGACTGCAATGTCATGCTGGGCAAGATACAGCCCGATTTTTTTCCGCGAGTTTTCGGGCCGGCGGCGAACGAGGCGCTGGATGCCGATACCGTGCGCCGGCAATTCCAGACCATGGCGGCTGAAGTAGCCTTGGCTACAGGCGACGGCCTTGCCCCGGAAGTGCTGGCCGAAGGCTTTTTGTCGATTGCCGTGGGCAATATGGCCGAAGCGATCAAACGGATTTCCGTGCAACAGGGGCACGATGTTACAAGGTACACCCTGACCGTGTTCGGCGGCGCGGGCGGACAACACGCCTGCCTGGTAGCCGATGCATTGGGCATGACGCGCATCTTCTCCCACCCTTACGGCGGCGTTTTGTCGGCCTACGGCATGGGCCTGGCCGACCAGATCGATATACGCCAGCAAACGGTGGAGCAAATTCTTGAGCCTGGGCTGTTGCCGGCGCTGGAGAGCAACCGCCGGCAACTGGAGGCTACGGCGGCGCAAGGTTTGGGCGAACGGCATGGTCAGGACGATGCCGTCCGGTTCACATGCCATGTTCATCTTAAATACGAAGGCACGGATACTGCGCTTGATGTTCCATTGACCGATACCGTCGCCACCATGCAGGCGGCGTTCGAGGCCGAATACCGTCAGCGCTATTCCTTTCTTATGCGCGAACGGCGCCTGGTGGTCGAGTCCATTTCCGTTGAGGCCAGCCTGCCGGGCGACCCGGACCAAGTAGCGCCTGTACCAGCAACCCTGCGGGTCGGACCGCCGCAGGCCACGGCACGGCGACCCATGTTCAGCGGTGGAACGTGGCACGATACGCCTATTTACAATCGAGCTGACTTACAGGCCGGCGATGAAATCGACGGTCCGGCCATTATTGCCGAGCCCAACCAGACCATCGTGGTCGAACCCGATTGGCGCGCCGTGCTGACGCGCGCCGACCACTGGGTAATTACGCGCAGTAAGCCGCTATCGACGCAGACGGATGTCGATGCAAGCGTCAACCCCATCATGCTTGAAGTGTTCAACAATCTGTTCATGTCGATTGCCGATCAGATGGGCGTGCGCCTGCAAAACACCGCCTATTCCGTCAACATCAAGGAAAGGCTGGATTTTTCCTGCGCCATATTCGATGTCGATGGCAACCTGATCGCCAATGCGCCGCACATGCCCGTTCACCTGGGCTCCATGAGCGAATCCATCAAGACTGTCATGCGCGAGAACGCGGGACGCATGCGGCCTGGCGACGCTTACGTGGTCAACGACCCCTATCATGGCGGCACGCACCTGCCCGACGTCACGGTCATCACTCCTGTGTTCGACAGGGCCGGCGCGCAACTGCTGTTCTTTGTCGGTTCGCGCGGCCACCACGCCGACATTGGCGGCCTGACGCCGGGTTCCATGCCGCCTAACTCGCGCACGGTCGACGACGAGGGGGTCTTGTTCACCAACTTTCAACTGGTCGGCGACTGAAAGTTTCGCGAGCAAGAGGCACGCGCCATCCTGGCTTCCGGCGCCTGGCCGGCGCGCAATCCGGACCAGAACCTGGCCGATATGCGCGCGCAGATCGCCGCCAACGAGAAGGGCTCACGCGAACTGCTGGCCATGTGCGACCAGTTCGGCCTGGACGTGGTCAATGCCTATATGCGGCATGTGCAGGACAATGCCGAAGAGGCCGTGCGCAAGGTGATAGGCAAGTTGCATGACGGTTGCTTCGATTACGCGCTGGATAACGGTGCGCACATACGGGTCGATATCAAGGTCAACCATACAGCCAGAAGCGCCACCATAGATTTCACCGGCACTTCGCCTCAGTTGGATAATAATTTCAATGCGCCCGCTTCGATTGCCGTGGCCGCCGTATTGTATGTATTCCGCAGCTTGGTGGACGACGATATCCCCCTGAATGCGGGTTGCCTGAAACCGCTGGAAATCATCGTGCCGTCCGCTTCCATGTTGAATCCCAATCCGCCCGCTGCAGTCGTGGCGGGTAATGTGGAAACCTCGATGTGCATAGTCAACGCCTTGTATGGTGCGTTGGGGGTATTGGCGGCCAGTCAGGGCACCATGAA
>DATCYE010000085.1:0-9049 GCA_036570485.1 Pusillimonas sp.
CGGCACGCTCGACCTCGTTGGGCTGGTTCGAATCGAACAGTATCAGTGGGTGCAGATTGCCGTCGCCGGCATGAAAGACATTGGCGCAGCGCAAGCTGTATTCGTCTTCCATTTGCTCGATGGCGCTAAGCACGCGCCCCAAATGGCGACGCGGAATCGTGCCGTCCATGCAGTAGTAATCGGGCGATACCCGGCCGGCCGCCGGAAATGCGTTCTTGCGGCCCGCCCAGAACAGCAGTCTTTCTTGCTCGGAGCTCGATACCTGCAAGCGGGTGGCGCCAGCCTGCTGAAAAACAGCCTGCATGCGCGCGATTTCGTCGTCCACTTCTTCGTCTGTGCCATCCGATTCGCATAACAGGATGGCGGCGGCTTCCAGGTCGTAGCCGGCTTTGACGAATGGTTCCACCATATGGACGGCCCGCTTGTCCATCATTTCGAGGCCTGCGGGAATGATGCCTGCGGCGATGACATTGGTGACCGCCTGGCTGGCGGCCTCGACGCTGGAAAAGCTGGCCATGATGACACGGGCGCAAGTCGGCTTGGGCACCAGCTTGACAGTGACTTCGGTAACAATACCCAACATGCCTTCGGAGCCAATGAAAGCCGCCAATAGATCCAATCCGGGACTGTCGGGCGCCTCGGAACCTAGCTCGAGTATGTCGCCATCTATCGTTACCATGCGCACACGCAGAATGTTATGCACCGTCAGGCCGTATTTCAGGCAATGCACGCCGCCCGAGTTTTCGGCGACGTTGCCGCCGATCGAACAGGCGATCTGGCTGGACGGGTCGGGCGCGTAATACAAGCCATGGGGCGCAGCAGCTTCGGAAATGGCCAAGTTGCGCACGCCGGGCTGCACCACCGCCGTTGCTGTCCGTGGATCGATCTTGTTGATGCGATTAAGCTTGGCCAGCCCTAGCAAAATACCTTGCGCATGCGGCATGGCGCCGCCGGACAGACCCGTACCGGCGCCGCGCGCGACGATAGGAATATTGAACGCCTTGCAGGCCTGCAAAACCGCCACAACCTGCTCTTCGTTCTCGGGCAGCACAACCACCGGCGGCAAGGCCCGGTACAAGGAAAGACCATCGCACTCGTAAGGACGGGTATCTTCGACCTTGGACAAAATACAGTGCTGGGGCACGCTATGCCTGATCCGCGCGATCAGGCCGGCAAAGTCCGGCACGGTTTCGGCCGCCGGCGCTATCGAGGTATCGTTCATGTGTCTCTTTTGTTATTGCTGCGCCCTTCCGGCGCAGCCGCATTTTATTTTTTTATAGCTGCGGAATGATCTTACCCGGATTCAGGATGTTATGCGGATCGAAAGCTTTTTTAAGACTGGCCATCAGATCCAGGGCATCTTGACCGTGTTCGGCAAGCATGAATTCCATCTTATGCAGGCCCACACCGTGTTCGCCGGTGCAGGTGCCTTCCATGCCGATGGCACGCTCTACCAGACGCTGGTTAAGACTTTCGGACTCTTCCCATTCTTGAGGGTTGTCGGGGTCAAGCAGCATGAGCACATGGAAATTGCCGTCTCCGACGTGGCCGACAATGGTGTAGGGGAAACTGGCCTTGTCCAGCTCGGCGGCTGTATCCGATACGCACTCGGCCAGCCGTGAGATAGGCACACATACGTCGGTCGTGCTGGCGCGGCAGCCAGGGCGCAGTTGCAGACCCGCAAAGTAAGCATTGTGGCGCGCGGTCCAGAGCCGGCTGCGATCTTCGGGCTGGTCGGCCCATTGAAAATCCATTCCGCCGTTGTCATGGGTAATGCCCTGCACGATCTCGGCCTGCTCTTTGACCCCGGCCGGACTGCCATGGAATTCGAACAACAGCAAAGGCGACTCTTTCAAGTCGAGCTTGCTGTAAGCGTTGGTGGCCTTGACCGCCCAGGCGTCCATGAATTCGACGCGCGCCACCGGCACGCCCATCTGTATGACTTCGATCACGCTTTGCACAGCGGCTTGCAGCGTAGGGAAGTTGCAAATAGCTGCCGATATGGCTTCGGGCTGCGGATACAGGCGCACGGTAACTTCGGTGATTATGCCAAGAGTTCCTTCGCTGCCCACGAAAATACGCGTCAGATCGTAGCCGGCCGACGACTTGCGGGCACGGTTCGCCGTCTCGATGACGCGGCCATCGGCGGTAACGACTTTAAGCGACATGACGTTTTCGCGCATCGTTCCGTAGCGCACGGCATTTGTGCCCGAGGCTCGTGTGGCCGCCATGCCGCCCAGACTGGCGTCCGCGCCCGGATCGATTGGGAAAAACAGGCCGGTATCGCGGATTTCTTCGTTCAGCTGCTTGCGTGTGACGCCGGCCTGGACTGTTGCGGTGAAATCGCCCGGATGCACGGCCACCAGCCGGTTCATGCCCGACAAATCGACGCTGATGCCGCCCTGTATGGCCAGCAGGTGCCCCTCAAGCGACGAGCCCGTTCCAAACGGGATCAGGGGCACTTTATGCCGGTGGCAATGTTGGGCCACCCAAGCGACATCTTCCGTATCGAGCGCAAACACCACGCCGTCGGGCAGCATGGGCGGATAGGGGGACTCGTCTTTGCCGTGATGCTCGCAAACGGCCGGAGCCGTGGAAAACCGAGAACCGAATTTCTCTTTCAATGCTTCAAGAAAGCCTGCGGGAATCATGCGGCGCATGGCTTGCGTAACAACGGGGGCGTTCATGCCAGGACTCCTTAAAACTTCCGATAACTTCCCTATCCCGATACTAACGGTTTTTAGGCCTGGTTGCCGATCAGGGCATTTGCCGATTGCGTACGCAATTGACGACGATTCCTGACCGCCTGCGCCAAACGTTCCAGCACCTGCACCGAAGCGTCCCAATCTATGCAACCGTCGGTAATGCTTTGGCCGTAGGTCAGCGGCTGCCCGGCCACCATGTCCTGGCGCCCACCGACCAGATTGCTTTCCACCATGACGCCGAATATCCGCTCGTCGCCCGCTTCCATCTGCTTTGCTACGTCATCCAGTACCAAAGGCTGGTTTCGGTAGTCTTTATTGCTGTTCGCGTGACTGGCATCGACCATGATGCAGGGGCGCAAACCGGATTTTTCCAGTGTTTTGCATGCCGCCTCTACGTTCTGGGCGTCGTAATTGGGCTCTTTTCCGCCGCGTAGTATGACGTGGCAATCGTTGTTCCCGACCGTGGAAACGATAGCGGAATGGCCCCCCTTGGTAACCGACAGGAAATGATGCGGTTGCGACGCCGCCTTGATGGCGTCGATAGCGATCTTGGTATTACCGTCGGTGCCGTTCTTGAACCCGACCGGACACGAAATTCCGGAAGCAAGCTCACGGTGAACCTGGCTTTCGGTAGTACGCGCGCCGATGGCGCCCCAGGACACCAGATCGGCAATGTATTGAGGCGTGATCATGTCAAGAAACTCGCAGCCCGCAGGCAGGCCAAGCTTATTGACTTGTATCAGCAATTCACGTGCCGTACGCAGGCCTTGGTTGATATTGAAGCTACCGTCCAGGCCAGGATCGTTGATCAGCCCTTTCCAGCCCACCGTGGTGCGGGGCTTCTCGAAATACACCCGCATGATGATTTCCAGCTCGCCCTTGAAGTGCTCGCGCTGTTCCACCAGACGCTTGGCATACTCGATGGCGGCAACGGGATTATGTATGGAGCATGGCCCGATCACCACCGCCAACCGGTCGTCGCTGCCGTGCAAGATGTCGTGCAAAGCATGGCGCGCGCCGTAAACAGTGGCCGAGATTTCGGAAGTGCAGGGAAACTCGCGCATAACGTGAGACGGCGGACTAAGTTCCTTGATTTCCCGGATACGTAAATCATCAGTATTGTGCAACACGGTATAACTCCAGAGTATGTGCAACTTAGCGAGCGGAACAAAAAAAGCCGCCTAGCTGAGCTGGCGGCTTTTTGGGAATTTGGTTCTTTTTTACTGCGTACAACGCTTCCCTTCCTCCACCAGCGGTTTTGGAAAAGTAAAAAAATAAAAGAAAAAAACTTGGGAAGCGCGACGCATAGTTACGCACTCTAGCACAGACTTGCCAGCCTGCCAATCCATATGAATGGATTATCTTCATATTGATTTGAAGTGAAATAATTTTATAGTGTATGATTTTTATAGCTATCGTTTAGTACGAAATCATCAATGTCGCTGAGGGAGTCCTCTTCGTGCCAATCACCTAAAAAGGACAAGCAATGAGCAAGACTCGTCAAGTTGCCACATACTGCATTGCGGCTATCGTCGCCGCAAGCGCCACCACACTGGCCCATTCTGCCAGTCTGCAAGACATCAAGGATCGCGGCCAGGTCCGAATCGCGGTCGCCAATGAAATCCCCTATGGGTATATGGATCTGAAAGGCCAGGCCAAAGGTGTCGGCCCAGATGTGGCCAAACACATCATGGAACAGCTGGGCATAAAGAAAATCGAATGGATCACCACTAACTTCGGCTCTTTGATTCCCGGATTGCGAGCCAAGCGCTTCGACATGGTCGCCGCCGAAATGGCCATTTTGCCGCAGCGCTGCAAGGAAGTGCTGTTTTCAGATCCCAACAGCTCTTACGGCGAAGGCCTGCTGGTTGCCAAAGGCAATCCCGACAACGTGCATACCTACCAGGATTTTGCAAAATCCGATAAGAAAATAGCCATTATGGCGGGGGCCGATCAGTTGGAAATGCTGCAGGCACTGGGCGTACCCGCCGATCGCATGGTAACCATATCGAATAATGCCGATGCGATTTCAACGGTATCGACCGGACGCGCCAGCGCGTATGCGGCCACCAGCCTGACCGTCAGTCAGTTGGCCGGAAAAAGCAAAAAGGTCGAACCGGCCGCAAACTTTACCGACCCGGTCATCAATGGCGCCCCTGCCCGTAGTTGGGGCGGATTCACCTTTAGCCAGGACTCCGAAGATTTCCGTAACGCAGTAAATACCGAGTTGGCCAAGTTCAAGAAAACGGCGGCCTGGAAAAAAACCATGTCCGATTACGGTTTCAGCGATGCGGATGCCAAGGAGTCATTCAGCAAAACGACCGAGCAGTTGTGCGCCGGGTAAAGCGCTGAACCGATCATGGAATGGTTAAGCTACAGCACTCCGCTGTTGGAAGGTGCTTGGGTCACAATACAACTGACGGTTTACTCCACGATACTGGGTGCGTTTTTCGCCTTTGCCTTTGGCCTGGGCAAGCTATCGCACAGTTGCCTGGCACGCAGTGTATCGATAGCCTTCATTGAGGTCTTTCGCGGCACGTCCCTGCTGGTGCAATTGTTCTGGCTGTACTTTGCGCTACCCATTCTAGGACAGGCCATCGGCGTGGACTTGCGCCTTCCACCTGTAATAGCCGGTACCCTGGCCCTTAGCCTGAATATCGGCGCCTATGGGGCTGAAGTCGTGCGCGGCGCCATTCAGGCCGTGCCGCTTTCGCAGCACGAAGCAGCCAAGGCGCTGGACTTCACGCCCAGGCAGGTGCTGTGGCGCATTGCGCTACCGCAAGCCATTCCCGAAATGATGCCCAGCTTCGGCAACCTTGCCGTCCAGAACCTGAAGGATACGGCGTTGGTGTCGCTGATCAGTTTGGGCGACCTGGCTTTCCGCGCCGAGCAAATACGCAACTTTACACAAGATAGCGTCACGATCTACACCTTGCTGCTGCTGATGTACTTTGGCATGGCACTGGTTCTGACGGCCATCATGAAGCTGCTGGAGCGCTCGGTCGGGCGCTGGCGCACGGGGAGAAGCTGACATGCTTTTCGGCATAGAGTGGAACACCGCCAGCGACTGGCTGTTCGCAAGCTCCATACTACCCATACTGTTTAAAGGCCTGGTGGTTACCATACAGGCTACTGTGGTGGGATTTGTGGTGGCGGCGGTGCTGGGCCTGATTCTGGCCGCCCTGAAGTCATCCCGGATCAAACTCATATCATGGCCGGCCCGCCTATTCACGGAATTTATCCGCGATACGCCGTTGCTGGTGCAGCTTTTTTTCCTGTATTACGTCTTGCCGGAATATGGCATTGTGTTGCCGGCCTTCCTGACCGGCGCACTGGCACTGGGCCTGCAATACAGCGCCTATACGTCGGAAGTCTACCGGGCCGGCATCGAATCGATCGCCCACGGCCAGACTGAGGCGGCGCGGGCGCTGGATCTTTCGGCGCTACGCACCTTCAATGCCATCATCGTGCCGCAGGCCATTCCACGCATCATTCCGGCGCTGGGCAACTACCTGGTGTCCATTATGAAAGACGTGCCGGTGCTATCGGTCGTATCGGTGCTTGAAATGCTGAATGTCGCCAAGATCATCGGTGACCGCACATTCAACTATCTGATCCCCCTCTCCATGGTAGGCGGCCTGTACTTGATATTGACGCTGCTGGCCTCTGCCGCTGTGCGCTATCTGGATACCCGTCTGCCCAAGCAAGGACTTCCCCTGCGATGACTGAACCCATTATCAAATTCGACAAGGTCGTCAAGCGTTTCGGCGATGTCACCGTTCTGGACTCGCTGAATTTCGAGGTACAGAAAGGCGAAAAAGTCACCATCATCGGTCCATCCGGCTCAGGTAAGTCGACGGTGCTGCGCATCCTGATGACGCTTGAAACCATCAACGAAGGCGTTATCCACGTCGCCGGCAAGCCTTTATGGCATCAGTATCGTGACGAGCAACTGATACCGGCCAGTGAAGAACACCTACGCCAGATGCGCAAGGAAATGGGCATGGTGTTCCAGCAGTTCAATCTTTTTCCCCACATGACGGTCCGGCGCAACATCACCGAGGCGCCGGTGCAGGTGTTGGGCTTATCCAAAGACAAGGCCAACGAGCGCGCCGAGAAATATCTGGAACTCGTTGGGCTTTCGGATCAAGCCGACAAATTCCCCAGCCAGTTATCGGGTGGCCAGCAGCAGCGCGTGGCCATTGCCCGCGCGCTGGCCATGCGGCCCAATATCATGCTGTTCGACGAGCCGACATCGGCACTTGACCCCGAGCTGGTGGGGGAAGTGCTTACCGTCATACAACGCCTGTCCGAAGAGCATGACTTGACCATGCTTCTGGTCACCCACGAAATGCAATTCGCCAAGCAGATATCGGACCGGGTGTGTTTTTTCGACAAGGGCAAGATCGTGGAAGAAGGCCCGCCCGAGCAGGTGCTTGCCGCGCCCGAACACGAGCGCACGCAAGAATTCCTGAAAGGGTTCATCGACCCCGCCTAAGCGGGATCTTTGCGTGGCTGCTCTAGCCGGTAACGGCGGTCTGCATGGGCGATATGGGCTGAAAGTCGCGCCTTGCAGCGATATGCTCGGGACGTGGCTTCAAGCCATATTTCGGGGCATCCAGCGAGTTTTCGGTGCTGTTGTACACCATGAATACATTGGCCCGCGGCCACGGCGATATGTTGCCGTTCGACCCGTGCATGGTGTTGCAATCGAAGAACACCACCGACCCCGCCGGTGCAGTCATGGCTTGTATACCGCCCTGCTCGACCAGCAATTGCAGGCTAAGCGAATCGGGCACGCCATATTCCTGCTGCTTAAGCGAACTTTTGTAATGGTTATCAGGCGTCTGCCCCTGGCAGGAAATGAACTGCCGATGCGAACCGGGAACCAGCATCAAAGGACCGTTGCATTCGTTATTGTCGGTCAGCAGCACAGAGCAGCTAAGCGCCCGCATGCGCGGCATGCCGTCTTCGACATGCCAGGTCTCGAAATCGGAGTGCCAATAGAACTCCTTGCCTTTGAAACCCGGTTTCATGTTGGCCCTGGACTGATGCATATAGACTTCAGATCCCAGTATTTGCCGCGCAACATGAATCAGACGCGGATCGCTGGCCAACCGGCCCAGCATATCGCTAAGTTCGTGCACCCGGAATATCGACCTGACGGCATCGCTGCCCGGCTCGGTAATAGCTTCTTCCAGACTCACAATCGACGGATCCGCGCTCATGCGTTTGACTTCGTCCAGCAAAGCTGCAACCTCGTCCGGTCCGAACACGCTCTCCAGCATCAAAAAACCATCGCGCTCGTAGGCCGCCGTCTGCTCTGCAGTCAGGGCGTCGGCATACAGCCCATCTTCGTAGACGACCGGATCGCGCCTGGCAATGATGGCCGAGGATCGGTCGGTGCGAGAAACATATAAATCATTCATTAAAGTACTCATCTACTACTCTCCTTGTAGCCTATGCCACATCTGCCTCGGCAGGATAAACGCCCTTCTCGTCGTGTACTTCCAAGCCGGTCAGCGGCGGATTGAACACGCAGATCACACGCAAGGGCTCTTTGCCGCCGCGCAACCAGTGTTCGTCGTTTTGGTCCAGTGCATACACCACACCAGGCCCAAGGGCGTACTTCTTGCCATCGGCAATGGTTTCGATTTCTCCATCGCCCTCGATGCACCACACGGCTTCCAGGTGATTCACATAATGGATATGGGTTTCCGTTCCCGGAAAGATCACGGTTTCATGGAAAGAGAAACCCATGCCGTCTTTTTGCAAAAGCACCCTGCGGCTAAGCCAATTATCAGTCTTGACTTCGAGATCCGTGTCGATCACATCGTTGACATTTCTTACGATCATCCTGCTCTCCCACCAAATTTCAATACTTGCGCCTTGGCGCCCTTGCCGCTTAGCACTTCGGCCAAGCTACGCTCTATGATTTCCAGGCCTCGCTGCAACAGATCGTCTTCGATAGTCAATGCAGGCAATACCTTCAAGACTTCATCGTTTGCGCCGGATGTTTCGATGACGACACCGTGCTCGAATGCCTTTTGAGCCACGCGAGCGGCCACATCGTCATCGGCGGGCGTCACCAGGCCCTGAATCAAACCACGCCCACGCGCGCTAAGACCAGCCCCCGGATAGCTATGAACCAGGTTCTCCAGCCAGTCGCGCACTTGCCGTTCCTTGCGCATGGTGGCGTTGACGAACGCATCGTCGCACCAGTAGCTGTCCAGAGCTTGCGCCGCCGTAACGAATGCAAGGTTGTTGCCGCGAAACGTGCCGCTGTGCGCGCCTGGTTTCCATATATCCAGCTCCGGCTTCATCAGCACCAGCGACATGGGCAA
>DATCYE010000086.1:0-2874 GCA_036570485.1 Pusillimonas sp.
CTTTGAAGGGCAGGAAGCCGTGGCTGTCTTCGCCATAGCTCACGAAGCATGCTTCGAGGCCTGGTTCGATGCGGGTGATTACGCCTTTGTAGATATTGCCTTTGCGCTGTTCGCGGCCGGCAGTTTCAATGTCGAGGTCGATGAGTTTTTGACCGTCGACAATGGCAACGCGTAGTTCTTCTTGATGCGTTGCATTGAACAACATCCGTTTCATGAGGTGTTTCTCCGTAGTCATGGCGCACCGTTTATCGGCGCACGACCGCGGGTCATTCGGTGTGAGGCGCTAAATCTGCATGGAGGGCGTTGCTGACGGCGTCAGGCAGTGCCCACCTTGTGTCGGGAAGGCACGGCGAACCTGTAGGAACGCAGTTCAGTCAGCAGGGAGGTCAGATTCACTATAGTGGTTGACAAAAAATTGCTGGGAACGGCAGACGCATTGTTGAATTAGCGGCTGGTGCATTAAACGATGACAAACTTTGCAAAAGATTCAGCGTCGCACGCGGTTGGCAGTCGATATGTAAATAGCGGGCTATTCGCCACACCACTATTTTCCAGATCGGGCTTGCCCCGGCGACCTAATGACCCAGAAGCTGAAAACCAGGCGGTACAATATGGCCTTTATTCGTCCAACGGAGACGCACCCTTGCATCTCTACGTTCGGCGGTTTTTCAGCTTCTATAGGCTGACGCGATTATATGCCGCTTTTCCCTATGCGCAAAACAGTTATTGACCAAGACCCTGCTCCCAGTGTGCGTTTTGTTGAAATCGGCGCCGAGCAAGCAGGTCAGCGCATCGATAATTTCCTGCTGCGCTTATGCAAAGGCGTGCCCAAAAGCCATCTATACAAAGCCATACGCAGTGGCGAGGTGCGGGTCAACAAAGGACGTATCTCGGCCGACTACCGCCTTGAACAGGGCGATACATTAAGGGTTCCGCCCTTGCGGCTGCCCCGGCCCGACGAGACGCGCAAAGCGCCGCCGGCCGTATTTCCCATCGTCTTCGAGGACGATGCCCTGCTTGTTGTAAACAAGCCCGCCGGCGTGGCGGTGCATGGCGGCAGTGGGGTGTCTTTTGGCGTCATCGAACAATTGCGCGCCGCGCATCCCGATGCACCGTTGCTGGAGCTGGCACATAGGCTAGACCGTGAAACCTCGGGATTGCTGATTATTGCCAAGAAGCGCAAGGCCTTGTTGGGCTTGCATGACATGATGCGCGAAGGCGCTGGGCGTAAGCACTACCAGGCCCTGGTCGTGGGCGACTGGGTCAATGACAAGCAACATTTGCGCCAGCCCTTGCTGAAATGGCTGACCGCGTCGGGCGAGCGGCGCGTCAAGGTCGATGCAACGGGCAAGGCGGCGCACACCATCATTACCCTGAACAAGCGCTATGGGCGTTATAGTCTGCTGGGCGCCGAGCTGCGTACCGGCCGGACCCACCAGATCCGGGTGCATCTGGCCTCGGCGGGCTTCCCCATCGTGGGCGACGAAAAGTACGGCCCCGACGAAGTTCGCGCGCATTTCGCACGCCTGGGCTTTAACCGTATGTTCCTGCATGCCTGCCGGCTGGAGATCCCCCATCCCCTGACCGGTGAATTGCTGGTCCTGAAGGCCGATCTTCCCCCCGCCTGCCTGAATATCCTTGATTACTTGGAGAAAAACTCGTGAAACGCTACTCGGCCGTAATTTTCGACTGGGACGGCACCGTCATGGATTCGACGCATTCCATCGTTGAGGCCATACAGGGCGCTTGCGCCGATCTTGGCCTGCCGGTGCCGCCCGCACAAGAGGCCGCCTGGGTGATTGGCCTGTCGCTTGAAAGCGCGCTATATCGTTGCGTACCCACGCTGACGGCCGAGCAGATGCCCGATTTCATCGATTGCTATCGAGTTCGCTTTCTTAGCCGCGATCCAGGCATCAAGCTGTTCGACGGCATTACCGATCTGTTTGCCACGCTCAGGTCGCGCCAGATCGCCTTGGGCGTGGCCACCGGAAAAAGCCGCGTCGGGTTGGACAGAGTGCTGACCGCCCAAAATCTGCACGAGCATTTCCATGTAACGCGTTGCGCCGACGAGACGCAGAGCAAGCCTCATCCGGCCATGCTGCTTGAAATCATGGAAGAACTGGATCTGTCGGCCGAGCAAATCCTGGTGGTGGGCGATACCTCGCACGACATACAAATGGCAAGCGCCGCAGGGGTGGACAGCATGGCTGTCACCTATGGCGCGCACGATATCCCGACCTTGCAGCAGGCCGAGCCCACCGTCATGGTGTCCAGTGTCGGCGAAATGCAGTCCTGGCTGCTGGATCGCATCTAGGGTCTGGACGTAAAGAGGGTGGTTTTTATCATCCGTGCCCGGGGCGAAAAAGAAGTATAAAGAATCATCTGGAACTTTTTGGCGCTGGATGGCGTCATATCCAGATACGCCTTCCAGGAACGGACCGTCATGCCCAAAAACATCATTCCGCCTATCGTAGCTTCCGAAATCACCCCTGAAACTGTATGGCTATCCCGGCGCAACTGGCTGCGGCAAGCCGGCCTGGGAGCCCTGGCCTTGGGCGGCGGTGGGCTGCTTTCCCTGGACACCGCCTTCGCGGCGCAGGCAGGGCAGAAGCTTGCTGCCACGCCCAATCCCGAATACTGGCTCAGTAACAAGCAGACTGCCGAAACAGACGTCAGCTCGTATAACAATTTCTATGAGTTCGGCACGGGCAAGACTGACCCTTACGAATACGCCGACAAAATGCAGACCCGCCCCTGGACCGTCAGTGTCGAGGGCGAAGTGGCCAAACCCCGAGTTTTCGATATCGACGATCTGCTCAAGCTGGCGCCCATGGAAGAACGCATTTATCGCCTGCGCTGCGTCGAGGCCTGGTC
>DATCYE010000087.1:0-8149 GCA_036570485.1 Pusillimonas sp.
GCTACCCAGTCGCGCAACTGCTTGGCAATGGCATTGGCTTCATCGCCCTCGGGCAAGGAACGCTTGAGGACCACGAAGGCCACCACGGCCTCGCCGGTGGTGGCGTCGGGCCGTCCGACCACAGCCGCTTCGGCGACGAGCTCGTGCGCCACCAGGGCTGATTCGACCTCCATGGTGCCAAGACGGTGGCCCGATACGTTCAGCACGTCGTCGATGCGGCCCATGATCCAGAAATAATCATCGCTATCGCGCTGCGCGCCGTCGCCGGCCAGGTAATAGCCCTTGAGCTCGGGAGGGAAATAACTTTTCTTGAAGCGCTCGGGATCGTTCCAAATCGTGCGTATCATGGCAGGCCACGGACGCTTGATGACCAGGAAGCCACCCTTGCCACGCTCAACTTCTTCACCGGCCTCGTCGACCACGGCGGCCGCAATGCCCGGTAGCGGCAAAGTGCAGGAACCCGGTTTGAGCGGCGTTACGCCAGGCAAGGGGGTAATCATGTGGGCACCGGTTTCAGTCTGCCACCAGGTATCGAGCACCGGGCAGCGCTCGCGCCCCACATTGGTGTAATACCACATCCAGGCTTCCGGATTGATGGGTTCGCCCACCGAACCGATGATGCGCAGGCTACCCAGATCGTATTCACGCGGATGGTATTCCGGCGCGCCCTCGGCAGCCTTGGTCAGCGACCGTATGGCCGTGGGAGCCGTGTAGAACACGGTTACCTTATGACGCTGGATCATCTCCCAGAACCGCCCAACGTGCGGATAAGTGGGCACGCCTTCAAAAACCACCTGCGTCAGGCCGGCGGCCAGAGGGCCGTAAGTAATATAGGTATGGCCGGTGACCCAGCCCACGTCGGCGGTGCACCAGAACACATCGCTGTCTTTGGCGTCGAAAGTCCATTTGACGGTCAGTAAGGACCACAGCAGGAAACCAGCCGCAGCGTGCTGCACGCCTTTGGGCTTACCGGTGGAACCCGAGGTGTACAAAATGAACAAGGGATGTTCGGCATTAAGCGGAACAGGCTCGCAGACGGGAGATTGATTGGCGCAGACATCGTGCATCCACAGATCGCGCCCTTCGTTCCACTGAACCTTGCCGCCCGTGCGCTTGTACACGATAACGTGGCTGACAGCTTCGCAGCCGCCCATTGTCAGGGCTTCGTCGACAGCGCTTTTAAGCGGAATCGACTTACCGCCGCGCACCTGTTCGTCGGCGGTGATGACCAGCGTGGCGCCTACGTCGACAGTGCGCTCGTGCAGGCTTTTAGACGAAAAGCCGCCGAAAACGACCGAATGGATAATGCCCAAGCGCGCGCAAGCCTGCATGGCAACCACGGCCTCGATCGACATCGGCATGTAGATGATGGCGCGTTCGCCGCTCTTGTGTCCCAGTGCCTTGATGCCGTTGGCGAACTCACAAACCCGGGCATGCAATTCTTTATAGGTAACCTTGCTTACCTTGCCGTCGTCCGACTCGAAAATAAGCGCCGTTTTATTGGCAGTTGGGGTGTCCAGATGCCTGTCCAGGCAATTGGCTGAAACATTCAGCTCGCCATCTCCAAACCAACGATAAAACGGCGCTTCCGACTCGTCGAGCACCTTGGTGAAGGGTTTGTCCCACTTCAGGTTTTCGCGCGCCAGACGCGCCCAGAATGCATCGGGGGACTTTTCCGCTTCGGCACACAAGGCCTTGTAGCCGTCCATGCCCGATATAGCTGCCCCTTGGACCAAATTTTGGAAGGGAGGAAAAACCCGGTTCTCTACCAGTACCGATTCAATTTCATTCGACATTGCTGCAGGCTCCTTTTTTAAAGTGTGTTGTTCGAATTATCTGCCCACCGTAGCCTGTCAGTCTTACTGCATGCTGACAAATCTGGGCAAAATCGATCAAATATTGTCACAATTGCAGGAATTACTTATGCAGACATAGTATCGCGCACCCGTGAGCCGCGAGCAAAATCCAAACGAGCCAGCACCGCCAGCCCCGCCACGAAAAACAGCCCGGTGCAAAGTAGCGCCAGCCTGTGATTGCCGCCGGTCAGCCAGGTGACCAGGCCGTAGCACAAAGGCCCCACCACAGCAGCCAATTGCGTGGCGAATGTCCAGAGGGAATAGAATTCAGCCAGTCTGTGGCTGGGCGCCAGCGCCCCAACCATGGCTCGACCCGCGCTTTGGCTAGTGCCCATGCATAGGCCGGCCACCATGGCGGCCAGCCAGAATACCCATGCCTGGACCGCCGCGTAGGCCAGCCCTATCATGACTATCCAGCCCACCAGGGTGATGGAAAGCGCCAGCTTGTGTCCGATGCGGTCTTGCGCGTAGCCAAACAGGAAGGCCCCCGCCGCAGCGGCGATATTGACCGTGAAGACCAGCAACATGGTCTGCGCCATGGTGAAACCCATGGCTTCGGTGGCGTAGACGGCCGACAAGGTAATGACCACGGCAATACCGGCCTGATAGCAGGCGCCGCACATCAGCAACAGCCGAAAATCGACGAAATCCCGCTTGGTTTCGTGCCAGGCGGCCAGTAAACGGGCCAGCATGCCTTGTGCGGGCCGCTGGCTGGGCGCAGTGCGCTCCCGCAGAAAAAGAAAGGACGGAATGGCGGCAATGCCAAAAATCACCGCCGTCAACACCATGACATAAGGAACGTACTGGCTGGCGGCCTGTCCCTGCCCGCTGGCCCAGGACACCAGTGCCAGCGACAGGCCCAGCGTCAGCATGCCGCCGAAATAGCCGAAGCTCCAGCCCCATCCGGATACTCGGCCCAAGGCTTGCGGCCGGGCAATCTCCGGCAGGAAGGCGGCCACAATGGATTCGCCCACACAGTAGCAATAATTGGACAAGGCAAGTGCGAAAAGGCCCCAGACAATGTCGCCGGGACCCGCGAATGCCAGCAGTAAAGTAGCCAGGACGCAGCCCACGGTGCTGGTGAACAGCAAGCGCCGCTTGCCAGCCCGGGCATCGGCACGCGCGCCGAGCGTGGGCATGGTGAGCATGATCATCAGGTAGGAAAACGACAGGGCGGCGGTAAAAGCCAAAGTGCCCCATGATTTCTGGGCGGCCACGACGCCCACGAAATAGGCGCTGAATACCGTGGTCAGGACAACAGTGGTATAGCCTGAGTTGGCGAAGTCGTACATCGCCCAGGCCCAGACCTCGCGCTTGGCAATTCCTGGATTCAGGATGGAGCCGCCGGCAGACGCGGGTGGCTCCGCCCCGGCATCCGATATCGGTGCCGGGTATTGGGTCATAGTTTCAAAGCGGCAATCCCGGCGCGAGCGATTTCAACATCTTCCGTGGACTTTACGCCCGACACGCCAACGGCACCGACCACTTGGCCCTCGACAATGACCGGAACGCCGCCTTCAAGCATGCCTTCCAGGCTGGGAACCGACAGGAAAGACACACGTCCCTGATTGATGGTTTCTTCGTAAATGCGGGATTCGCGACGACCCAGGGCAGCAGTGCGCGCCTTGGCGGGAGCAATCTGCGCCGAAATGGGCGCCGCACCGTCCAGGCGCTGCAAGCCCAGCAAATGGCCGCCATCGTCAACCACCGAAATGGTTACCGGCCACTGATGTTCGACTGCGTGTTTTTCAGCTGCGGACAAAATCGCTTGCACATCGGCTAGGCTCAATACAGGCTTTGTTTTCATGTGTTTCCCTGGAAATGAATCAATGAGTGACAGTAAATAATGAAGGTCGGCCTTCATAGCGGGCCTATAGCCTAGCCCGCCGCGCCGCTGGAGTAAAGCGATTCCCGCGCGCTTATACAGTGCAGCCCTTACTTTATAAGGTTTATAAGGGAAAACTTTTAGGTAAAACTCCTTTACGGCAAGCAGATGAGCCGTTAAACTCCCAGGATTGTTCACGTACAGCCTGCGCGAAGCCACCCATTTTTAAGGTGTATTTGCCGCCAGATGTCATCGATTTAGCTTCTATTTGATACAAAATCGAACATTCGGCGAATTTTTTCTGCGCAAGCGAAATTTATAATTATGCCGCCGCATCGACTATCTCGCCCTTCCCCGTACGTTTCTTCCCTAACTTTATTGCGCGGCGCAAAATCCCTGGTGCTTGTTGCAACCCTGGTTTTAGCAGGTTGCGCCACCAACCCCAGCAAGCAGTTGGCTGAAGGCAATTCCAGCCACAACATCGCTCGCGACAATTACCTTTCCCTGACGCAGTCCGACCCTCTGGGCGCCTACCTGTCTAATCAGGACCAGGCCTATTCGACCGCACCCAAGACCACGCGGGCACTGGCCAGCACCGCACTAAGCGTGCTGGGCATCAAATACCGCTATGGCGGTGAAGCCCCCAACACAGGCTTCGATTGCAGCGGTTTGGTCATTTACGCCGCCGAAAAATCGTTGGGTCTGAAACTGCCGCGACGCTCGGCCGAAATCGCTCAAGAAGGCATCTCCGTCAAGCGAAATGAACTGAAGCGCGGCGACTTGGTGTTCTTCAATACACGGGGCCACCGGTTCTCCCATGTGGGCATTTACCTGGGCAACCGCGAGTTTGTCCATGCGCCGCGCACCGGCGCGGTCGTGCGCGTCGAGAGCATGGATGTCGCCTACTGGAAAAAGCGCTATAACGGCGCGCGCCGTCTGGCCGCCACCGACACGGTCGACCTCACAGCCTCCAACTGAGCAGGCTGGCGGGAACACACCTCGCAGTAGCCGCACAAATCCAAAGCCTGTTTCATGCTGCATACCGAACGTCGGCAGGCCAGCACGCGTATCCCCGCTTTTTGCGCCGCAGCCCGGAATGTCTTCATCACATTGTGACCCAGGAAATCAGTCAGCAAAATCAACAGCTCGGTACCCGAGGGTAATTGCAGCGTTTTTTTCTGATGAGAAGGATCGCGTCCGCTGATATGGTGGCGGATGGCGATATTGTGGCCTTTGAGCAGATCGGGGATATTCCCCAGCCTATCGGCTCCTACTACCACTGCGCTAACGATTTGAGACATGGCGGCTCCGGATCATGAAAGATTGATCGTTAACGATAATCATTCTTATTATCGTTGTCAATAAAAACGAACTGGATTTTTCCTAATCCGCGTTCTTTTCTCGATCCGGTATACGCCCGCTCAGGCGTTTTGCCGCTATTTTGCCATTCAGTCGGCCTTGGGGCTCTTGTCGATGGCTTCCTGGACGACTTCGCGCGTCAATTCGGGCGCCAGCATTTCCAGCAACACATAAACGTAGTCACGCAGGAATACGCCCGACTTGACCGCCACGCGCGTGACATGGGTTCCGAACAAATGGCCGGCGGGCAGGCCCACCAGACCCTTATCGCGACGCGGATCGAAAGCCATGCCCGCAATAATCCCTATGCCCAGACCAACGTCGACATAGGTTTTGATAACGTCGGCGTCGATGGCTTCCAGGACGATGTCGGGAACGATGTTCGCCGCGGCGAAAACCTCGTCTATGGCGCCACGGCCCGAAAAGGCATGGTCATAGGTGACGATGGGATAGCGGGCCAATTGCTCCAGGGAAATCGCCTTGGCAGCGCTGGAAGTCAGCTCCGCCAAGGGGTGGTCGGGACGCACCACGATAGTGTGCTCCCAGGAATATACCGGCATGGCGGCCAGGCCCGGCGTCAAGGCCAGGGTTTCAGTTGCTATCGCTACGTCGGCCTGCTCGTGCAGCACCATCTTGGCCAGATGAGGCGGGTTCCCTTCGGCCAGCGAGACCCGAACCTTGGGAAAGCGTGCGCGGAAAGCCGGTATGACTCTGGGTAATATATAGCGCGCCTGGGCGTGCGTGCAGGCTATGGTCAGCCCCCCTTCATCACGCCGGGCGAATTCGTCGCTGACCTTCTTAAGATTGTCGACCTCGCGCATGATGCGGTCTATGACCTGCGCAACGACTTGGCCGGGCTTGGTCAGCCCCTTGATGCGCTTGCCATGCCGCTCGAATATTTTGACCCCCAGCTCGTCCTCAAACTCGATAATGGCTTTGGACACGCCTGGTTGCGAGGTGTAGAGCGTGCGGGCCGCCTCGGTCAGGTTGAAATTACGTCGTATCGTTTCGCGGACAAAACGGAATTGCTGGAGATTCATAAAAAATAGCCCTATAGGAAGGGCTATTATATGTAATAAAGAAATTAAAATATATTCTTTCTAGTTATAAGCTTACTTCATGGAAATGGTGGTATTCACACCCGAAGCATGTGCCGACCAGCGCGCAGTGACTGTTTTGGTTTGAGTCCAGAAATGCACCGCCTGCTTGCCATTGGGACCCAGGTCGCCCAATTTTGATGCCCGCGATCCGGTAAAGCTGAACCAGGCAACCGGCACGGGAATAGGAATATTAATACCGATCTGGCCAACATCGATATTGTTTTGGAAATAGCGGGCCGCACCGCCATCCTGTGTAAAGACCGCCACGCCGTTGCCGTTGGGATTCCGATTGATGAAATCCACCGCTTCTTCCAGAGTATCGACGCCAACCACGCATAACACCGGCCCGAAGACTTCTTCGCGATAAATCGCCATATCGGCCTTCACACCCTTGAAGACGGTGGGCCCAACGAAATTGCCCTTCTCATAGCCTTGCACATTCAGCTTGCGGCCGTCCAGCACCAATTCGGCACCCTCGTCCACACCTTGCTGTATCAGACCTTCGACACGCGTCTTGGCTGCGGGCGAGACCAGCGGCCCCAGATCGGCATCGCGGTCGGAACCAATGCTGACCTTGAGCTTCTTGGCACGCTCGACAAAGTCGGGCAGCCAATTGCGTGCTTCACCCACCAGCACGGCTACCGAAGTGGCCATGCAGCGCTGTCCGGCCGCGCCAAAGGCTGCACCCACCAGTTGATTCAAGGCCACTTCGCGGTCCGCATCTGGCAGAATGACACAGTGGTTTTTAGCACCCATCATGGCCTGGCAGCGCTTACCGGCTTCGGAAGCCCGGCGGTAGATGGCCGTGCCCACATGCGTCGAACCGATAAACGAAATGGCCTTGATGTCGGGGTGATCGCATATGCCGTTGGCGATATCCGCACCGCCATGCACCACGTTAAGCACGCCCGGCGGCAAGCCGGCTTCCAGTGCAAGCTGAGCCAACATCAGTGACGAGCTGGGGTCTTGCTCGGAAGGCTTCAGAATAAAGGTGTTGCCCGCTGTAATCGCCATGGGGAACATAAAGCACGGCAACATGATGGGGAAATTGAAGGCTGTGATGCCGGCGCAAACACCCAAGGGCTGTATCAAGGTATAGACGTCGATGCCCGTGGCGGCATTCTCGGCGTACTCGCCAAGCTGCAAGGACGCCATGGCGCAGGCGTGCTCGATAACTTCCAGGCCGCGCCCGACTTCGCCTTCGGCATCGGGCAATGTTTTTCCGTGTTCCAGCGAAATCGATTTCGCCAAGGCTGCCGTATTGTCGCGCACCAGTTTTTGCAGATTCAGCATAATGCGAGTGCGGGCACCCTGGCTGGTGCTGCGCCATTTCTGAAAGGCTTCTTTGGAATTGGCCACCGCCTGGTCCAGTTCTTCCTTGGTCGCAAAAGGCACTTGCGCAACAACTTCCTGGGTGGCGGGATTGATGACATCCCGCCATTCGGTGGTCTTGGACTGCACAAGCTTGCCGCCGATAAGCAGCGGGATACGGGGTACGGCACTCATTTACGTCTCCTTGGCGCATTCATGATGCGAATTACAAATAAAGTCTGCCTTGCGCTTGCCGACGCGAAGGGCCGGCAAACGCAAGGCGCGATCCGGGCCGCGATCAGCTCTTCTTGACCAGCGGGCAGGTCGATTCAGACAGAGGCTGAAATGCCTCGGCCGCCGGAATCGTGGCCACCAGTTTGGACAAATCCCACTCGCCCTTGGATTCGGCCGGCGTTTTCACTTCGTATAAGTACATATCGTGAATGACGCGACCGTCGGGGCGAATGGAAGCGTTATGCATGATGGGATCCTTAATCGGTATCTGGCGCATCTTGTCGGCCACCACCTTGCCGTCCGTGGATTGCGTTGCCGCCACTGCCTTAAGATAATGCAGCACGCTGGAATACACACCGGCTTGCGTCATAGTGGGCTTCAGTCCATCGAAAGCTTTGGCGAAGCGATCCGACCAGGCACGCGTGCCCTTGTCGAAGTCCCAGTAAAAGCCATCCACATACGTC
>DATCYE010000088.1:0-11971 GCA_036570485.1 Pusillimonas sp.
GTCCGGTGCATAACGAAGGCGGGCGACCACCGCATGAAAGCCAGCCAAGACCTGATGAGACGACATGATTTTCCTTGTAGAGTTGGCTGGATTTTAACTCTACCTGCTAACGACGGCCTCGGCTTGTCTTTTTGGGTGCCGCGGTTTTGGCGCCACGCTTGGCAGCGGCCCTGCGTTGACGCGAGGTCGTGCCCTTTAACGCCGCCGGCTTGGCCGACGCCGCGCGCTTGACTTTGCGCTCTGTGGACGGCTCGGGTTCGATGGAGGCCTTGAGCGCCTTAAAACCCGTACCCTTGACCAACCGGAACTCGATGCGGCGCGCTTCCAGGTCGACACGAGCAACCTGCACCTGCACGGCATCGGTCAGGCGATACCGGATGCCGGTGCGCTCGCCGCGCAATTCGTTCATGGCCTCGTTGTACTGGAAGTAGTCCGAGCCCAGTTCCGAAACATGCACCATGCCTTCAACGAACAAGGTATCCAGCGTAATGAAAATGCCGAAAGTAGCTACGCCAGTGACTCGGCCGCTGAAGACTTCACCGACATGCTCTTTAACGAACCAACACTTGAGCCAGGCTTCGACATCGCGCGAGGCATCGTCGGCGCGACGCTCGCGAGCCGACAACAGCAAGCCTAATTTTTCCCATACGGCATGTTCGCGCTCGTTCTTGGGCAGGGCCGCAACACCGCTGACATCGGCCAAGGCGGGCAGATAACGCTTGTTATTCAGCACCCCCTTGATGACGCGATGCGTCAGCAGATCGGGATAGCGGCGGATAGGCGAAGTGAAATGCGCGTAGTGTTCGTAGGACAAACCAAAATGGCCGACCTGCTCGGGACTATAGATAGCCTGCTGCAAAGATCGCAGACACATGGTCTGGATGATTTCGAAGTCGGGCCGGTTGCGCGCCGCCTTGATCAGGCGGGCGTAATCGGTGGTGGATGGGTCGTCGCCGCCATCCAGGGTCAAGCCCAGATTGCGCAAGTAATCGCGCAGCGATTTCAGTTTTTCCGGGGTGGGCCCTTCGTGTACGCGATAAAGCCCCAGGCGCTTATTGCGTGTCATGAATTCGGCGGCGCATGTATTGGCCGCCAGCATGCATTCTTCGATCAGTTTATGCGCATCGTTGCGGGTGTAGGCCTCGATGCGTTCGATCTTGCCCAGCGGATTGCAGACGATGCGGGTCTCGACCGTGTCGAAATCGATGGCACCGCGCTTTACCCGCGCCTCGGCAAATAGTTGGTACAGCTCGTACAGATTCTGTATATGCGGCAAGACGGCCTGCATGGACTGCCCCGCCGGCCCGGTGGGCTGCTGCAAGGCGGCCCATACGTCGTTATAGGTGGTGCGTGCATGCGAATGGATAACCGCTTCGTAAAACTGATAGGCGGTAATGCTGCCGGCTTTGGTGCCACTGGCGGCGATGGCCATGTCGCATACCAGAACCAGCCTGTCGGCATCGGGATTCAAGGAACAAATACCGTTGGACAAAGCCTCGGGCAACATGGGAATAACCCGCCGCGGAAAATAAACGCTGGTGCCGCGATCAAGCGCGTCTTCGTCAAGGGCATCGCCCGGTCGCACATAGTGGCTGACGTCGGCAATGGCCACCAACAATCGCCAACCCGGCTTCTTGCGCTTTTCAGTGCCCAGCTCTACGGGCATGCAAAATACGGCATCGTCGAAATCGCGGGCGTCTTCGCCGTCGATGGTAACAAAGGGCACGTCGCGCAGGTCGACACGGCCTTTCAATTCGGACGGCTTGACGGTGGGCGGAACTTTGGCCGCCTGCTGCAGCGACGCGTCGGAAAACTCGTGCGGGACATCGAACTTGCGCACGGCAATTTCGATTTCCATGCCGGGGTCATCGATTTCACCCAGGACTTCGACTACTTTACCCAAAGGCTGGGTATGGCGGGTCGGCTGCTGAATGATCTCGACGGAAACAACCTGGCCGTGCTCGGCGTCCGACATATCGGAGGCCGGAATAATAATGTCGTGCTTGATTCGCTGATCTTCGGGAACCACGATGAAAGCACCGCGCTCTTTAAGAAAGCGGCCCACCAGCTTGTTGGTTCGCCGTTCCACGACTTCGACGATGGTGGCTTCAGGCTTGCCGCGATATTCGCCGTCGGGCTTGGCCAGCACGCGATCGCCATGCAACACCTTAAGCATTTCGCGCGGCGACAGGAACAAATCGGGGCCGCCGTCGTCGCGCAATAAAAAGCCGAAGCCATCGCGATGGCCCTGCACTTTCCCGGCAATGAAGTCCAGCTTGCTATTCAATAGCAACAGGCCTTGCGGGTTGAAAAACAGCTGCCCGTCGCGCTCCATGGCCTTCAGGCGACGGTCGAACCCCACCGAAAGGGGTAGTGACGCCCCGACCGCCTTGGCCAGGACTTGAGGATCTACGGGGGTTTCCGAAGAGCGCAGATGCTGCAAAATGACTTCCCGGCTCGGCACGTCCGGATCAAAATCCGGGGGCAGATCGTGCTGACCAGCGGTGGCTTCTTTCTTGTTAGTGTCGTTTTTAGATCGTTTGATCAAAGGTTATTTCCATAAATAAAAAAGTACGCTATACTTTGCGCCTCTTAAAGATGTAGCGCTAAACGCAACAGCAGTACCAGTAAAGCGATAGCATACACTTTATGCCCAGGTGGCGGAATTGGTAGACGCGCATGGTTCAGGTCCATGTGCCGCAAGGTGTGGAGGTTCGAGTCCTCTCCTGGGCACCATCGCTAAGCACAGAAAACCCAGCTAAGCTTACAAGTTTAGCTGGGTTTTTTGCTTTTCTTATTACAGTACAGGCAGGTTTTTTTAATTTGCATATGTACGGCAAGAGTGCCACTGTGCGCTTTCACATGTGCGGCGGATTTAGTGTATGATTCGCCCTCGTTGTGCCCAGGTGGCGGAATTGGTAGACGCGCATGGTTCAGGTCCATGTGCCGCAAGGTGTGGAGGTTCGAGTCCTCTCCTGGGCACCACCGGCTTATTACAAAAAGCCCACGAGAAACCTCGTAATCTATTGGATTACGAGGTTTTTTGTTTTTTATAACGCCCGTTAGGGTCAGCGCTAGTCATTCTTCTGACTTGCGAATTGCTGGTTCACGGCATCCGATTCCGCAAGTATCCAGTCTTCGAACGTCTGGATGCGGGCCGGCTTGGGAGCATCGGCCCGATGCGCCAGGTAATAGGCGCCCGGAGTCGCCACTCGCAAGCTGAACGGCGCCACCAGGCGCCCGGAAACAAGGTCGTCATTGACGAAGGCAAGCTGCGCCACCATGACGCCTAATTGGTCGGTGGCCGCCTGATAGGCCAGTGCGGCATTCTCGAACTTCAGTCCGCTATTGCCATCGATATGCCCGGCATCCGCCGCCTCTAGCCAGGTCGGCCAGTCCATCGGGCGATTCATCGAACACAACAGAGCATGGCCCGCCAGGTCGGCCGGTGCCGACAGCGCCGGCTGCCTTTCAAGCAGGCCGGGAGCACAGACCGGCAGCAAGGTTTCGCCAAACAAATAAAGATACCGCGTACTGGCTGAATCGCCGGGATGATGCGCCTCGGAATGGATGCTGACGTCCACGTCTTCACGGTCGAAATCGGCGCGTTGGTGCGAGGTGGTTATCTGGACGTCGATATCCGGATGCAAGGCATGGAAACGGGCCAGCCGCGGCACCAGCCAGCGAATTGCAAAGGTAGGCGGCAATTTGATGCGCAGCCGGTTTTCATCCGGACGCTGGCGCAGTTGCTGGCTGCCGTATTCGATCTGATCGAGCGCGCTCTTGATCGTGCGGAAATACACGGCGCCCTGGGCGGTCAGCTCTATCCCGTAGCGCCCGCGTTCGAACAGCTTGATTTTCAGCCAGTCCTCTAGCGCGCCGACATGGCGGCTGACCGCACCCTGAGTGACGCACAATTCCTGCGCAGCACGGGTAAAACTGGTATTGCGCGCCGAAGCTTCGAAGGCGCGCAAGGCATTCAAGGGAGGCAAACGACGCATAAGATGGCCCCAGGCATGAGATTTACTCATGCTAATTATGCCTTAATTGTGTTTGCCAGGGGCCTCCTTTTATTCAAGAATGGCTAGGCAGAATTATAAAAACCCAAGGAGACCTCCATCATGACTAAGATACATACTTGGCTGGCCGGAATACTGCTTGCCTGCAGCACCTTCACCTGCGCAGCCCAGGCGCAAGACTATCCCACCCATGCCATTCGCATGTATGTGCCCTGGCCACCGGGAGGCGGCGTGGACACCATGGGCCGCATCCTGGCCGAACCCTTGTCCAAACGGTTGGGCCAGTCCATTGTGGTGGACAACCGAGCAGGCGCCGGCGGCAATATCGGCACGGCGATCGCCGCGCGCAGCGAACCAGACGGCTATAACCTGCTGATGGGTTCGATCAGCCCCAATGCCGTCAACGTCCATTTGTATTCCCAGCTGGGCTTCGATCCCGTCAAGGATTTCACTCCCATCATGTTCGTGTCGTCGGTTCCCAATATTCTGGTCGTACCCACCGCATCGCCCTTCAAAACCGTGCAGGACGTGGTGGACTACGCCAAGGCCAATCCCGGAAAACTGAACTATGGATCGGGAGGGGTCGGATCCTCGCAGCACTTGGCTGCGGTGCAGTTCATGAGCACCACCAAGATCAACATCGTTCATGTGCCTTACAAAGGCACATCGCCGGCCGAGGCCGACCTGATGGCGGGCCAGATTTCATTGATGCTCGACACCACCACCTGTCTGCCCCTGATCGCCGGCGGCAAGCTCAGGGCCTTGGCCGTGGCATCCAAGAAACGCAATCCGGCACTGCCAGATGTCCCGACCTTTGCCGAGCTGGGCATGCCCATATATGCCTCGTCCTGGTATGGCCTGATGGCGCCCGCCGGCACGCCGCGCCCCATCATTGAACGGCTTAACCGCGAAGCCAATGAAGCGCTTAAATCCGACAAGAAGGTGCTTGCGCTTATGGCTGACTACGGCGCAGAAATAGGCGGCGGCACGCCGGAAGAATTCGGCGCCTTCATGGCCTCTGAAACCAAACGCTATGAAAGCATCGTGAAGCTGTCCGGCGCCAAACTTGACTGAACCCCCATCGTGCAACCCATACAGTAGACATCATGACCACTACGTCTTCACCACGCAGTCTGTTCGAGAAAATCTGGTCGCGCCATGAAATACTGCGCCGTGAAGACGGCCAGAGCCTGCTGTATGTGGATCGCCATCTGGTCCAGGACGGCTCGGCGCCCGCCTTTGAAATGCTGCGCCAGCAAGGCTTGCCGATACGCGCCCCGCAGCGCGCCTTCGCGACGCCCGATCATTACGTGCCCACAAGCAGCCGCGAACTGGCCGACATCGACGATCCGGAAAAAAGGGCCATGGTCAACGCGCTGCGCAATGACAGCGCCGGGGCGGGCATCGAGTACTTCGGGCTGGACGACCCCCGCCAGGGAATAGTGCATGTCGTCGGGCCGGAGCAGGGCCTGAGCCTACCCGGCTCACTAATCGTCTGCGGCGACAGCCACACCTCTACCCATGGTGCATTGGGCGCCCTGGCTTTCGGAATCGGCGCTTCCGAAGTCGCCCATGTACTGGCTACGCAATCGATCTGGCAGAACAAGCCCGCCACCTTGCGCGTAACCATAGATGGGTACCTTGACTACGGGGTGACGGCAAAGGACATCATCCTGGCAATCATCAGCCGGATCGGCGCGGCGGGCGCCACCGGCCATGTCATCGAATATACCGGCTCGGCCATCACCGCCCTGTCAATGGAAGGACGGCTGACCGTCTGCAATATGTCGATCGAAGCCGGCGCACGCGCCGGCATGATCGCTCCCGACGAGACCACCTTCGCCTGGCTCAAGGGCCGCCCCTATGCACCAACCGGCACCGATTGGGACACTGCGCTGGCGGGCTGGCGCACCCTGCCCAGTGATCCCGACGCCCAGTTCGACCGTGAAGTAGCGATGCACGCCGATGAAATCGGACCCATGGTCACCTGGGGCAACAGCCCCGAAGACGCTTTACCGATCTCCGGGCGCGTGCCGGACCCCCGCGCCGCCCAAGACCCCCGGCAGCGCGATGCGATGACGCGCACCCTGACCTATATGGGCCTTGCGCCCGGCACTCCCCTGACCGATATTGCCGTCGACCGTGTCTTCATCGGCTCCTGTACCAACGGACGCATCGAAGACCTGCGCAGCGCGGCGGCCATAGCTCAGGGACGCCATGTCGCAAAAGGCGTCCAGGCCTGGGTCGTACCTGGCTCGGGCCTAGTGAAGGCGCAAGCCGAGCGCGAAGGGCTGGACAAGATATTTCGCGAAGCCGGCTTTGACTGGCGCCACGCCGGTTGTTCCATGTGCCTGGCCACCAATGGCGACCTAGTGGCGCCGCAACAGCGCTGCGCCTCGACCTCGAACCGCAACTTCGTCGGGCGCCAGGGTCCGGGGGCACGCACCCACCTTATGAGTCCTGCAATGGCAGCCGCCGCAGCCATCGCAGGACATCTGGTCGACGTGCGGCAACTTCCAGCCAGGAGCTGAAACATGGAGCCATTCTCCCACCTCGACGCCGCGATGCTGCCCATTGCGCGAGCCAATGTGGATACCGACCAGGTCATTCCCGCCCGCTATCTGCAAAAGCCGCGCTCGGACGATTTCGGCCAGTTCCTGTTTCGCGATCTGCGCTTCGATAAAGACGGCAAGGAAAATCCGGCCTTCGTGCTGAACCAGCAAACCTACCGCGAGGCCCACATCGTGGTCGCGCAAGAGAACTTCGGCTGCGGCTCGTCGCGCGAACATGCCGTATGGGCTTTGCGCGATTATGGTTTCCGGGCCGTGATCGCGCCCAGCTTCGGCGATATCTTTTTCTCCAATGCACTCAAGAACGGCCTTCTGCCGGTGGTGTTGCCCGCTCCCGTAGTCGCCGAATTGCTGGAAATGGCGCAGGCGACGCCGGGCGCACGCTTGCTGGTCGATCTTCCCGCCCAGGTCGTTACGGGTCCCGACGGCGCCGTCCATCGATTCGACATTGACGCCTTCTCAAAAAAATGCCTGGTCGAAGGCCTGAATGAAATCGACTACACCTTGCAAAAGGCCGATCAGATCGCCGCCTTCGAACAACGCTACTCCACCGCGCATTCATAACGGCGGACACAACAAGCCATCCACTGTTTAATCTTGAGGAATATTTGATGAAAATCGCAGTCCTGCCAGGCGACGGCATAGGCAAAGAAGTGACAAGCGAAGCCGTAAAGGTATTGCGTGCAGTCCTGGGCCCGAATACGGCGCTGGAGCTGGTCGAGGCGCCCATCGGCCAAGCCGGCATAGAAGCCGCAGGTGACCCGCTGCCCGCCGAAACCGCCAAGATCGCCGGCACTGCGGACGCCATCCTGTTCGGTGCCGCCGGCATGCCGGGAGACGAAACCATCCCGTATGCCATGCGTCCGGGCGCGAGCCTGCTGCGCCTGCGCAAAAAGCTGGGACTATTCGCCAATTTCCGCCCCGCCTTCCTGTTTCCAGAGCTGGCGGGCGCGTCCAGCCTGAAGCCCGAGATCGTAGAAGGACTGGACCTGATGATCTTGCGCGAACTGACCGGCGACATCTACTTTGGCGAGCCACGGGGTATCCACACACTACCCTCCGGAGAACGCGAAGGCTATAACACCATGCGCTACTCGGAATCCGAAATCGAGCGCATCGCGCATATGGCATTCCAGACGGCTCGCAAGCGCCGCAACAAGGTTTGCTCGGTGGACAAGGCCAATGTCCTAGAAACCGGGCAATTGTGGCGCGAGGTCGTCACGTGCGTTTCCACGCAATATCCGGATGTCGAACTGACGCATCTGTTCGTGGACGCTGCGGCGATGATGCTCATGCGCGCCCCAAAACAGTTCGACGTCATGGTGACGGGGAATATCTTCGGCGACATATTGTCGGACGCCGCCGCCATGCTGACCGGTTCCATAGGCATGCTGCCATCGGCATCGCTGGCACTGGATCAAAAAGGCCTGTACGAGCCGGTGCACGGGACGGCTCCGGATATTGCCGGCCGCAACCTGGCTAACCCGATCGCGTCCATACTTTCCATGGGCATGATGCTGCGGTATTCGCTGAACCAGCCCGACAATGCCGACCGCGTCGAGCGCGCCGTGCGCAAAGTGCTGGCCGACGGCCACCGCACGGGCGACATCGCACAGCCCGGATGCAAACAGGTGGGCACATCAGAAATGGGCGACGCAGTGACCACCGCCGTAATCAACGGCGATTAGAGCAAGAGCTTAGGCGGTCAAGGGACGGCGCATCGTCACATGCTCGATGCCCGCATCCATATAAGTGCTTCCCTCGGGCATGAAACCATGCCCGGCGTAAAAGTCCTGTGCATGCAATTGGGCGGATAGCACCACTTCCATGTAATGGCGGCGCCTGGCCTCTTCGATCAAGGCCGCCAGCAACATCGAACCGACGCCAGCGCCGCGGCAGTCTGATCGAACCGCCATCCTGCCGATATGCGCATCGGGCAGCAAACGGCCTGTTCCAAGCGCCCTGCCCTGTTCGTCGTATGCTACGGCATGCACGCAATGCGTGTCGTGCTCGTCCATTTCAAGCTCGGGGGGCACGTGCTGCTCCACAACGAAGACTTCATGCCGAATGACTGTGGCGTCCTGTCGGCATGAGACCCAATCGCCCACGACGACGTTTATTTTCTGACTCAATGGAATGCCCCCCCCTTGTTTCAAGCGGCCAATTTCAAACCGATGATCCCCAGCACAATGAGGCCGACACTGATCAATCGAGGAAGACTGGCTGAATCGCCAAACAGGATGATGCCTAATATAACCGTTCCCACTGCCCCTACGCCTACCCAGATGGCGTAGGCCGAACCCACGGGCAATTGCCTCATGGCCACGCCCAGCATCACCACGCTTATCAGCATGGCCAGCAGCGTAGCTACGCTGGGCCAGAGGCGGGTGAAGCCTTCGGTATATTTCAGGCCTATAGCCCAACCCGTTTCAAGAAGACCCGCAATAATCAATATCAGCCAAGACATAGATACCGACATATAGTTCGCTCCGAACGGGGTCGTCCCCTGATTTGGGCGCTAGGCGACAGCGTAGCGGCAAGGTCGTCCTTGCTGTTGGAAAGACAAACATTCTACTATTGCAGATCAAGGAATGCGGAAACACTCCGAAACAAAGGAAACACAATGGATCGCCTGCTAACGCGCTACACCGCCTTTTACCTGGCCATACTGGGTACCCTGACCTTTCTGGTTCTAGGCCTAGCGACCAGCGCCTGGTGGCTGCTTGCCGCCCTGGTTTTCGCCGCCCTGACCGTTACGGGGATTCTCGATCTGCGGCAAACCCGGCATGCCATCCGTCGCAACTACCCCGTTATCGGCAATCTGCGCTTCTTTTTCGAATCCATACGCCCGGAAATGCGTCAGTATTTCTTCGAAGACGACACGACCTCCTTGCCATTTTCCCGCGTCGCTCGTTCCCTGGTCTACCAGCGTGCCAAGCGCCAGATCGACAAACGCCCTTTCGGCACTCAGGGCGATGTCTACCAGAGCGGCTACGAATGGATCAACCACTCCATGGAGCCCGTGCATCCTGAAACCAGCGATTTTCGCGTCACGGTCGGAGGGCCTGATTGCACCCAGCCCTATTCCCTATCGGCATTAAATATATCGGCCATGAGCTTCGGCGCTCTTTCGGCCAACGCCGTGCTGGCCCTGAACAAAGGCGCATTGCTGGGCAACTTCGCCCACGACACAGGCGAAGGCGGGGTCAGCCGCTACCATCTTGAGCACAAAGGCGATCTGATCTGGAATATCGGGTCGGGCTATTTCGGCTGTGGCGATGAAAAGGGAAATTTTTCGGAAGAGATTTTTTCCAATCGGGCGCGGCAAGACAGCATCAAAATGATAGAAATCAAGCTGTCGCAAGGAGCCAAGCCAGGCCATGGCGGCATACTGCCGGGCCCCAAGGTAACCCCCGAGATCGCCGAAGCCCGGGGCGTACCCGTCTGGCAGGACTGTAACTCGCCCGCCAAGCACAGCGCCTTCACCACCCCCATCGAGCTCATGCATTTCGTCGCACGCCTGCGCACCCTATCGGGCGGCAAGCCCGTGGGATTCAAGCTATGCATAGGCCACCCCTGGGAATGGTTCTCCATTGCCAAAGCCATGCTGAAAACCGGGATCACCCCTGACTTTATCGTGGTCGACGGCGCCGAAGGCGGAACCGGCGCCGCGCCCATCGAATTCGTCGATCATGTGGGCACCCCGCTACGGGAAGGGCTGCGCCTGGTCCACAACACTTTGGTCGGCATAGGCTTGCGCGACCAGATCAAACTGGGCGCCTCGGGCAAGATCATCAGCGCGTTCGACATGGCGCGGGTCATGGCGTTGGGGGCCGACTGGTGCAACAGCGCGCGCGGTTTCATGTTTGCCATCGGATGCATACAAGCGCAGGCCTGCCATACGGGCAAATGCCCCACTGGTGTCACCACTCAAGACCCCAAGCGCCAAGCCGCCCTGGTGGTAGGCGACAAGTCGCAGCGCGTAGCCAGCTTCCATGCAAACACCCTGAAAGCACTGGCCGAATTACTGGGCGCCGCAGGGCTGCAGCACCCCGGCGAATTGCGCCCGCACCATATCGCCCGGCGCATTTCCAACGGCGAAGTGCGAGTGCTATCGGCCTTGTTTCCCGACCTTGAAAAAGGCGAACTGCTTGAAGGGAAATTCCGCCTGACCATCTTCAGGACGGGCTGGCCCATGGCGCAGGCGGAATCCTTTGCCCCCCTGTACAGTCTTAGCGCAGCGCTATCAGGCAACACCAATAGCCCCGTTCCCGAGGACGCCAGCGACGTCAACAAGGCACACAGTGTTCCTGCCTAGTATTTTCCCGTACTTGCATTTGGCGGCGGAAAGAATTACTGTTTAATCACTGCCTGACGGCAGCATAGCTACCTCTCCGGTAGTTAATCCAACACTGCCTTCAGTGCAGTGTTCACTGCCATACCGGCAGTAGGGCCCCGCCAAAAGGCGGGGCCTTTGATTTTTCGGCCACCGGCGCTTCCATAATGGCTCCTGACACCTCAACTTCCTTCCCGGCGCTGCATCAGCGATTTCTGGCTAAAAGTCCGCTTTTTCCGCTGCTACACAAACCAAAAAAAATATGCTAAAGTGTCGGACTTTGGCGCATTAGCTCAGCCGGTTAGAGCGACGGAATCATAATCCGCAGGTCCCCTGTTCGAATCAGGGATGCGCCACCAAGAATTTATAATCAGTATCAAGCACTTACGCCAGCCTTTAACGAGGTTGGCGTTTTGCTTTTTGGGGCCTTCTATCAACCAAGTGTCAACGCAGAAGTAGGATTCAGCGTTCTTGCAGCCTTCGAGTGGTTCGGCGCAAGGTGGGCATACCTCATGGTCGTCTTCAAATCTTGGTGCCGGAGTATCCGTTGCAAGGTCAGGATGTTGCCGCCGTTACCGGCTTCGTTCACCTTGTGGGCGATGGCCCGGAGAGTGCACATATCAAGCTCGTAT
Organism: Pusillimonas sp.; assembly: GCA_036570485.1. GTDB lineage: Bacteria > Pseudomonadota > Gammaproteobacteria > Burkholderiales > Burkholderiaceae_B. The sequence goes on from DATCYE010000088.1 coordinate 11,558, forward strand.
CCTATACCTCTATGTCAGGCAGCCTGACACGACGGCTGTCTGTCCTGAGTTGCTGAGCGTCAACGCTTGGCCGCTGCGGCGTAGACCGCATTGCGTTCGCGCTTGCCGATAGCAACAACCACTACAACGACTTCCTCGTCACGTACCTCATAAACCAACCGGTAGCCGCTGGCCTTCAGCTTGATTTTGTAGCGGTCGGAATGGCCGGACAACTTGGCAGCGGGCACGCGCGGGGCCTGCAAGCGTTCAGTGAGTTTTTTCTTGAACTGTTCACGCAATGTACCGTCGAGCTTGTGCCACTCTTTCAAGGCCTCCTCTTTGAACTTCAGCCTATAGCTCATCCAGTGAGACCTCGACTTCCGTCTGGCCTTGGCGAGCATCTGCGATGGCGTTCAGTTCCAGGTCTCCCAGGCG
>DATCYE010000089.1:0-5952 GCA_036570485.1 Pusillimonas sp.
AGTCGCCGGCTCTGCCGGGCACCCAACGGTCAGCCGGCGCATTCGGCTATTAATGGATCTGCTGCTCGAAGAGCTGACTGAGGAATTCGCCACGCCGCTACACCTGCCTACGCCGCGCGATCATCGGCTGGCGCGTATCTGCATGCACATCCAAGAGCACCTGGACGACATGAAAACCCTGCAGGAATGGGCAAAAGAGCTGGGCTACGATCAGCGCACGCTGCATCGTCTATTCATGCAGGAGCTGGGCATGTCGTTCCTGCAATGGCGCCAGCAGGCCAAGCTGCTGGCGGCGCTGGAATGGCTGGCCGAAGGCCGTCAAGTGCTGGGCATTGCTCTTGATCTGGGTTACCAGACGCAGAGCGCGTTCACCGCTATGTTCAGGCGCAATATGGGCATTACGCCCAGCGATTTTGTCAGGTCGATCGCCGGCGCCTGAGTTTTGCGCCTAGGGTTCGAGCACGCGGCTCCGGATGCCGCGCGGTCAAACTCTAATTCCAGCTGCCGCCTTTGCCGCTAATGCTGTAGCGTCCCGCGCCCAGCAGGGCCACCGCCAGGCTGCCAAACAGGAACAGGCATTGAAGCTCAAGGCGCAGACCGCCGCTGCCCGTCAGCTGGAACACATGGCTCGCATGAGCAAGCACGATGGCAACCAGCATGTTCAATGTAATCAATAGCCCGCCCAGGCGTGTATAAAAGCCGAAAATCAGGAGTAGCGGCGCAATCACTTCGCCGATGTATACCGCCCACGCAAAAAACGCCGGCATCCCGCGTGCCACGATCATCGCTTCGATGGGGCCTATGCCGTTAAGCAGTTTCGCAACGCCATGAAAAAGAATCAACACGCCTATGGTCAGGCGTAGAACCAGTTTGCCAAGGTCGTCTAGCGTGGTCGGGGACATGCGATACTCCGTGAGAATAAATGAAATTGGGCGCCAGCCTAGTCGGCTGGCGCCCATTATAGAGGTCGCGCATCCCGCCGTGCGGGAGGCATCTTTGCGAGCAAGGGCGGCGGCCTACTTGTCTTTCGCCTTGGCTTTCGCAAGAGCCTGATCCAGCAGGCCCGGTTCGTAGGAAATGAAATCCTGGCCGCGATAAGTGCGGACCAGGCCTTCGAACTGGGAGAAATTGATCTTCAGTTCGTGGTCGCTGTGTATCAGGCGGTCGCCTTTGTCGTCCACAATAATGACGGTGGGATGCGTATCGTTCAGCAATTGATGCAATTGATCGGTGGTGCTTTCGCAACTGAGCGGAACCAGGATTTTTCCGGCTTCCAGCACGGCCAGCACGCTGATCAGGTATTCCAGCGAGTTCGCCGCACATAAAGCCACGCGCGAGCCTGGTGTGGGGTCATTCATTTGGAGCGCAACGGCCAGCGCTTTTGCAGCAATAGCCATTTCGGTATAGGTGACCTGGCTGTCGGTATCTTCGATTGCGACTTGGTCGCCATGCTTGTCTGTCATGCTTTGCAGGAAATCAAGGGTAAGCATCTTTCTAGCGGCCTATTGGTATTGATGGGATCAAGTGAGTATAGAGATCAATGGTCGTAATTCCACTGATAAAACGCTAGGGTTTCCCCTATTAATTTGCAGCGTTTGTTCCGGTTCTACATAACGGATCAGGTGGCCTGAAGAGGTAATATAGTCGGATAATTCGCCCCAATGGCACTTGGGCGATTCACGCAGAATAAGGACACGCCTATGTTGCCGCTACACCCTTCGAGCTACGAAGATGCCGTCAAGCGATTCCGCTGGGATATCCCGGCGCGTTACAACATTGGCGTGGATGCCTGCGTTAAATGGGCCGAGCACGACCCGGGCAGGTTGGCGTTGATCCATGTGGATCAAGATGGGCAGGCACGCAATTACAGTTTCGGCGACATGCATGAATCGTCCAACCGCCTCGCCAATTTATTCCTTGCACTAGGCGCGAAACCGGGTGATCGCATCGGCATTTTATTGCCGCAAGCCCCTGAAACCGCCTATGCGCATATTGCAGCCTACAAGATAGGCTGCATAGCCATTCCCTTGTTTACGCTGTTCGGCGCCGAGGCCTTGCGCTATAGGTTGGGCGATAGCGGAGCGCTCGTTGTGGTGACCAACGCCGAAGGCGCCGCGAAGCTGGCCGAAATTCGCAGCCAGTTGCCGGCCTTGAAAACGATACTGACGATAGACGGCGCCCAAATCGATACGCTGGATCTGCATCGCGAAATGAAGCGGCATGGTTCCGATCTGGTCCCGGTCGATACGGCAGCCGACGATCCGGCCGTCATTATTTATACATCGGGCACCACTGGCCAGCCCAAAGGCGCGCTGCATGCGCATCGTGTGCTGCTGGGCCATTTGCCGGGCGTCGAAATCTCGCACAATCTGTTTCCGCAAGACGGCGATCGCATGTGGACGCCGGCCGACTGGGCATGGATAGGCGGCTTGTTCGATGTACTGTTGCCCGCATGGCACCATGGTATTGCTGTGGTTGCGCATCGCTTCAAGAAGTTTACGCCGGAGGGCGCCTTCCAGTTTCTGCAGGACTTCGGCGTGCGCAACACTTTCCTGCCTCCGACGGCGCTGAAGATGATGCGTTCCGTTGATAAACCCGAGACGCGCTGGAATTACCGCTTGCGCTCGGTGGCCAGTGGCGGCGAATCGCTGGGCGCTGAATTGCTCGATTGGGGCAGGCGTACCTTTGGCCTGACCATCAATGAATTCTACGGACAGACTGAATGCAATATGACAGTCTCTTCCTGCGACGGCATCGTGTCGACGCGTCCGGGAGCCATAGGCCGTGCCGTGCCTGGCCATAAGCTGGCGATTGTCGATCACGAAGGCAAAGAACAAAATCCCGGTGTGGCAGGCAGCATTGCCGTGCGGCGCCCGGACCCGGTGCTGTTCCTGCAATACTGGAACAACATCAAGGCCACCGAAGAAAAGTTCATCGGCGATTGGCTGATCACCGGTGACACCGGCCGCATGGACGAAGACGGATATATCCATTTCATTGGCCGCAACGACGACGTCATCACCTCGGCAGGCTATCGCATCGGTCCGGGCGAAATCGAGGACTGCATACTGCGGCATCCATCGGTGAAGATGGTGGCCGTAGTTGGCGTGCCCGATGCGCAACGCACCGAAATCGTCGCGGCGGTAATCGTGCTGCACGATGGGCATAGCCCCAGCGACGACCTGAAACATGAAATTCAAGAGCACGTAAAGTCGCGCCTGGCCGCGCACGAATACCCGCGCGAAGTATTTTTTGTTCAGGAATTGCCCATGACCACCACCGGCAAAGTAATACGCCGAGAGCTGCGCGATAGTGTCGGACGGTGGCGTCACGATGCTTCGCAAGCCGCATCCTGACTGGCTTCTGAATAAAAACTTACCCACCGCTGACACGTGCAAAAAGTCATTGACAGGTGGATACGTTTAGGCGCAAATTAAAAGGTAGGGGGACCGAAGCTTTACGCAGACATGCGTGGCATCGGCGGTTAGTCCAATGCGGACGGCTGCCGGTCACATGGCGCATGCGCTTGCAGGAGGAGTCCCATGGAGCACCAAAAAAAATCCACTGCGGTCAGCCGTCGCGCCGTACTGCAGCTGGCAGCGGCAACAGGTCTTGCACAGCTTGCGCCGCCATTCATCATCAGCGCGCGTGGCGAGCAATCGGTAAAGCTGGGCTTGGACAATCCCTTGACCGGCACTTATGCGGCCACCGGAAAGAACGAGCTTAACGGCTGCGAGCTTGCGGTAGAACAAATCAACGCCAAAGGCGGAATACTGGGCCGTCCGGCCGAACTCCTGATCGAAGATTCCACCAGCGGCGACGCAGGCACGGCGGTGCAGAAGGCGCGCAAGCTTATCGATCGCGACAAGGTCAATTTCCTGCTGGGCAATGTGAACTCCGGCTTGTCGCTTGCCATGGCGCAAGTCAGCAACGAGAAGGGCGTACTGCATGTGGTTCCGGGCGGGCACACCGATGCGGTAACCGGAGCAACCTGCCACTGGAACGTATTTCGCGTTTGCAACACGACGCGCATGCTGACCAATGCAATTGCCAAGACGCTGATGGACAACTACGGCAAGAAGATGTATTTCATCACGTCGGACTATGCCTTCGGCCATACCTTGCAAGACGGCTATGACGCCAACCTGAAGCAGTATGGCGGCACGAAGTTGGGCGAAGACCTGACGCCTCTTGGCACCACCGATTTTTCCTCATACCTGATCAAGGCGCAATCCACCAATCCGGACGTCATTGTTTTCCTGATGAACGGCGAGGATCTGCTCAACGCCTTGAAGCAGGCTGTGCAGTTCGGCCTGGATAAACGCATACATCTGGCCGGGGCCAACACCGAACTCGAAGTGCTGGAGGGCTTGCCGCCGGAAGCGCGTATCGGCGACTGGGTTGCAGAGTGGTATCACATACAGCCCGGCGTTCCGCATGTGGATGAGTTCGTGGCGGCGATCAAGAAAAAGACCGGTCGCGTTCCGACCGCACGTACCTGGTTCGGCTATGTGGGTGCCTGGACCTGCGCCTTGGCGGCCAACAAGGCGAAATCGCTTGAAGCCGTCAAGATGGCCAAGGCATTGCAGGGCATGGAGCTGCCGCCCGAAGTGGGCCTGATGCCCAATACACCGTTCTACCGCGCAAACCAGAACCAGTTGATCGGGTCGCTTTATGTCGGTCATGCACAGGCGAAAGGCAGCCAGCCCGACGATCTGTTCCATGTCGACACCGTGGTCAACGGCAAGGACGTGGCGGGCACGGTCGAGGAGTCTGGTTGCAAGATGACCTGGCCGACCTGATAAGCCTTTGTACGAGACAGGCGCCGGACGGGGTTCCGGCGGCCTGTCTTACCCGCCTGGCATGGCATGTGCATTATTCCTTTTCTAGATCAAGCGTGAACACGAAGGCGAAGCGTAGACATGACTTTTGTAAGGCAAGCGAAGCCGACAAAGTGCACGTTTGATATAGCAATGGAATTACGAGACGGATGTTTGAATGACCGAGCTTATCCTGTTCAATGTGTTCAATGGCTTGATCGTGGGTGCCTTTTACGCACTCATGGCCTTGGGCCTTTCCCTGATTATCAATTTGACCAGCGTCATCAACTTCGCCCACGGCGGGTTCCTGGCCCTGGGCGCTTATATTGCCTACGAGCTGGCGCCCTATATAGGCTTCTGGGGCGCCTTGATTCTGGCTCCCTTGCTGACGGCCGTACTGGGGCTGGTCGTGGAGCGGCTGATGATACGCCGTCTGTACGGGCGTGACCCCTTGTACAGTCTGTTGCTGACCTTTGGGCTGGCCTATGTGTTTGAGGACGGCCTGCGCTACATCTGGGGGGCGCAAAGCCTGCCGTTTCATGTTCCCGATTGGTTGACCCGGCCGCTGAGCACCTACTTTTTTTTCCTGACCGGATACCGGGTGTTCATGGTGGTGCTGGTGGCTGTTGCGGTGGCCGCGCTGTTCCTGATCCTGACCCGCACACGGCTGGGCATACGCATAAGGGCCGGTACGCTGGATCTTGAAACCGTGGCGGTGCTGGGGGTCAATGTGCGCATATTGCGCAATCTGAATTTCGGTTTGGGTATTTACCTTGCGGGGCTGGCTGGTGTGCTGGCGGCCGGGCTGCTGGGCCTGCAACCGACAATAGGCGATGCGCTGATCATGCCCAGTTTCGTGGCCATTATCGTCGGTGGCCTGGGCAGCTTGTTTGGCACCTTGCTGGGGGGCCTGCTGATAGGCGTGGCCTCGGGCATAGCGACTGTATTCGTGCCGTCGGCATCCGAAGCGATTATCTACATCATGATGGCTATTGTGTTGCTGGTCCGGCCGCGCGGCCTGTTAGGTGAAGAAGGAATGAACCTGTGAGCCATACCTATAAGAAAACATCCGCCATAATTTTGCTATGGATTCTGCTGCTGACTATGCCGTACTGGATGGGTGCGGTGGGTG
>DATCYE010000090.1:0-12524 GCA_036570485.1 Pusillimonas sp.
CCCGCTTTTACTTGCGCGGCGAGTTGCATTGCGGTCTCGACTTATTCATAGACGTGGGTTGCGTGTTCGAAGGCCGTGTCGAGTTGGCCGACGGTGTGCGTATCGGGCCGCATTGCGTCATCAAAGACGCTGTAGTTGGCGCAGGCACGCATATCGAGGCCTTTAGCCATGTGCACGATGCCCGGGTTGCCGATGAAGCACGCATTGGGCCATACGCGCGTCTGCGCCCGGGGGCAGACATCGGTCCGCAAGCACATGTGGGCAATTTCGTTGAAATCAAGAAAGCCAAGTTGGGGCGGGCCTCAAAGGCCAATCATCTGGCTTATATAGGCGACGCCCAGATCGGCGAGCGCGTGAACATCGGTGCCGGCACCATTACCTGCAATTACGATGGCGTCAACAAGCACCTGACCGTTATCGAAGACGATGCCTTTATCGGCTCGGACAGCCAATTGGTGGCACCCGTACGGGTAGGGCGCGGCGCCACGCTGGGTGCCGGCACAACGCTGACCAAAGATGCTCCGGCCGATAAACTGACATTGTCGCGCTCGACGCAGAAAACCCTGGAATCCTGGAAACGCCCCACCAAGAAAGCCTGACGTGATCGAAACAGCAAGCAAGGCAGCGCCACTCGCCGACGGTCTGGAAACGCCCAGGCGGCATTGGGCCACCCTGACCTTGCTTTTGGCGATCACCATTACGGTATTCGATGCCTCGATGGCCAATGTGGCATTGCCCGCCATCGCGCATGCCTTGTCCATCGATCCGGCCGATGTGGTTTGGGCCGTCATCGCGTACAACCTGGTCGTCGTCGTTTCCCTGCTGCCTTTGTCGGCGGTGGCGGAGCGCATCGGCTTCCGGCGAATGTTCGCCATCGGAATGACGCTGTTCATGCTGGCTTCGCTGGCCTCGGCCGCATCGGAGTCCTTGCTGGGCTTGCTGCTATCCCGCATGGCCCAGGGATTGGGTTCGGCCATGCTGATGTGTCTGTTCGGCGGGCTGGTGCGCAATATATATCCCTTGAACAAGCTGGGCATGGGGATAAGCCTAAATGCCATGACGGTAGGGTCGATGGCGGTTCTGGGTCCCACCATAGGGGCCTTCATCTTGCAATTTGCATCCTGGCACTGGATTTTCCTGGTGAATATTCCCATTTGCATCGGCACCTATTTCGGCATTCGATTCCTGCCCGATGTGCCGCGCAATCGCGGGCGTTTCGATTGGGTGGCTTGCATATTGAGCGTGCCGGTGTTCGGCTTGTCCATTGTCGGGCTGGATTCCGTGGTCAAGGACCCGGCGCGTGCCGCCCTGTGCCTGCTGGTGGCAGCGCTGGCTGGCTGGGTGCTGGTGCGCCGTTCGCGCGACCAGGTCGCGCCCATCGTTCCCATTGATTTGCTGCGCATCACGCCGATTGCTTATGCGGTTGGCGCATCGGCCTTTTCCTTTGCCGCGCAAATGTCGGCCTTCGTTGCGATGCCGTTCTACTTCAAGCAAGTCATGGGCTATTCCTACGGAGATGTCGGCATCTTGCTCGGCGCCTGGTCGGTGGGGGTCGCCGTCATGGCTCCTTTGGCAGGCCATTTGTCCACCCGTCATCCCATTGCGGTGCTTTGCGGAGTGGGGGCGGCTTGCATGGCCCTGGGGATGTTGTGGCTGATATTGCTGCCGCCCGGAGCGGCCTTTGTTTGGTCCATGGCAGGCATGTTGTTAGGTGGCATAGGGTTCGGCTTTTTCCAGACACCCAATAACAGGGCCTTGTTGGCTGGCGCTCCGCGGCACCGCAGCGGAGCCGCCGGCGGCATGCAGGCCACTACCCGCGTGTTCGGCCAGAGTTTCGGCACGGCGCTGGTGGGGGTGGCTTTCACTTTAAGCTCTGCACATGGCGCCATGATGGGTGTGATTGCGGGAATATCCTGCGCGCTGGTTGCCATGGGCATCAATATCGTGCGGCATTTTTTCAGTCCCGTCGCCGACCTGGAACTCTAGGCGCTCATGGATATCCTGCAACTGAACTTCGAGCGCGGATGGCGCGGCGGCGAACGCCAAACACTGTTATGCATGCGGCAGTTCCGCCAGGCCGGGCATGTCGTGTCTCTGTTGGCGCGGGCGGGCGGCCAGCTTGCCGCACAGGCCCGCAGCGAAGGCTTTACCGTGCATGAATTTACTTCGGCGGCGGGGGGCTGCGGCTTCCTGCTGCGTAACCGACGCCGCTACGACATCTTGCATGCGCAAACCGCCAATACGATGACCTGGCTGGGGCTGTTGCGCCCCTGGCTGGGCGGACGCGTGGTATTTACCCGGCGCACGGCATTTCCAGTGCCGGCGCGCAAGGAGCGCAGAACGGCATGGAAATGGCGCCATACGGATGCGCTGATTGCCATCAGTCAGGCGGCGGCCGACGAGCCGCGCCGCCTGGGCCTGTCGATATGCGTCATCCCCAGCGCGATAGAGGCTCAGGCGCTGGATCAGGCTCATTTGCATGCATTTACCCAGACCTTTGATCTGTCGGGTCGGCGGGTGTTGGCCACGGCTGCAGCGCTTACATCGGAAAAAGACCCGTGTACGCTGGTGCGTGCCGTGCACCGCTTGCGTCAAAAGCGCGATGATTTCGTCTTCTTGCATCTGGGTGCCGGCGGTGACGCCGAAGCACCGGCGCGTGCGTTGGTGCAAGAGCTGGGGCTGCAAGGGCATTATCTTTTTGCCGGCTTCCAGGCGGGCATCGAAGACCTATACCGTTTGATGGACGTGTTTGTGCTCAGTTCGCGCCACGAGGCGCTGGGCACCAGTGTGCTGGATGCCTTCCTGTATTCGGTGCCGGTTGTTGCGACCGATGCGGGCGGGTTGAAGGAACTGTTGGCGCAGGGGCGTGGGCTGTTGTGTCCAGTGGGCGATCATGATGCCTTGGCCGATGCAATCGACCGCGTCCTGACAGACAGAGGCCTGCGGGCGGATATGGTCGAGCAAGCGCGCAGCTACGTGCAGCGCGAACACGATGTCACAGTCATGGCCAGGCGCTACCTGGAAATATACGAACAATTATTGGCCGCGGCGCCGGTGCCCGCTTAGCCAGCCGCCTTGGCAGGCAGGGCGATACGGGTTTCAAACTTGCTGCGGTGAACCGAAAAGAAGCTGCGCACATTGCGTACATTGGCTTGCGACGTAAACGCCCGGTGTGCCATGGCGTGGTAGGCGGGCATGTCGGCCACCTGGGCCACAATAATAAAATCCGGCCCTGGCGATACTCGATAGCATTGCAGCACGGCAGCTTCGTGTGCGACAGAGACTTCAAAGGCATCAAGGTATTCGGCCGTCTGGACATCCAGCGTGATCTCGATAATGGCGGTCAATGTACTGCCGACTTTTGCCGGATCGACAATGGCCACCTGCTTTTCAATCACGCCCTCATCCAGCAGGCGGCGCACCCGGCGCAGACAAGTAGGGGCGGAGGCATGCACACGCTGCGCCAGGTCTTGATTGGTTAAAGAGCTGTCGGACTGCATCTGTTCCAGAATGCGTAAATCCAGATCGTCCAACACCACAGTCCTAATATTTTCCATTTATTCTAATAAACTAAACTATATGAAATAAAATTGCGTCATGATTTGACACAGAAATAAAATACCATAATTATATTAAATAAGAAATCTAATTTCTTGTTATCTTGCGCACAATAGCCTATCTCGTAAATTTGCAGGAATAGACCTATGTGCGGCATTGTTGGCGCAGTAGCGCAACGCGACATCACTCCCATTCTTCTTGAGGGCCTTAAGCGTCTGGAATACCGTGGCTACGATTCCTGCGGTGTCGCAGTGCATGCAAACGGCGAATTACGCCGCGCCCGCAGCACCGAGCGTGTAGCCGAACTGGAAGCCCAAGTGGCCAAAGACGGCGTACAGGGTTTTACCGGTATCGCCCATACCCGTTGGGCCACGCATGGCGCGCCCGCCACCCACAATGCCCATCCCCATTTTTCGGGACAAAGCAAAGGGTCGGCACGCATTGCCCTGGTTCACAACGGCATTATCGAAAACCACGACGAATTGCGCGCCGAACTGCAGGCGGCCGGCTATGTATTCGAAAGCCAGACCGACACTGAAGTGGTCGCTCATCTGGTCGATCATATGTATGCCGGCGATCTGTTCGAAGCCGTGCAACAGGCTACCCGCCGGTTGACGGGTGCCTACGCCATAGCCGTGTTCTGTCGCGACGAACCGCACCGGGTCGTTGGCGCACGCCATGGTTCGCCATTGGTGGTGGGCTGCGGTACCAACGAGAATTTTCTGGCGTCGGACGCCCTGGCCCTGGCCGGAACTACCGATCAGATCATGTACCTTGAGGATGGCGACGTAGTCGATCTGCAACTGGCGCGGGTCTGGGTCGTGGACATCGATGGTCGGCCGGCAGAGCGCGAAGTACATACCGTGCATGTGCATACCGGCGCTGCCGAGCTTGGCCCCTATCGTCATTACATGCAGAAAGAAATCTTCGGGCAGCCGCGCGCCGTGAGCGATACCTTGCAGGATATCGAACGCATCACGCCGGAACTGTTCGGCGACGGCGCCTACAAGATTTTCAAGGAAATCGACAACGTCCTGATCCTGGCTTGCGGCACCAGCTACTACGCCGGCCTGACGGCGCGTTACTGGATAGAGTCCATTGCCAAGATTCCCGTCAATGTAGAAATTGCCAGTGAATACCGCTACCGCGATAGCGTGCCTAACCCGCGTACCCTGGTTGTTACTATTTCCCAGTCCGGCGAAACCGCCGACACGCTGGCGGCCCTTAAGCATGCGCGCAGCCTGGGCATGCAAAATACACTGACCATCTGCAACGTGTCCACCAGCGCCATGGTGCGCGAATGCAAACTTAACTATATAACGCGGGCTGGCGTGGAAATCGGCGTGGCATCCACCAAGGCCTTTACCACCCAACTGACCGCACTATGCCTGCTGACGCTGGCCTTGGCGCAAACCAAGGGTTGCTTGAGCGACGAGCGCGAAGCCGAAATGCTGAAGTCCCTGCGCCACCTGCCGGTGGCGATAGGTGCCGTGCTGGCGCTGGAACCGCAAATCATGGCCTGGGCCGACCGCTTCGCCAGCAAGGAAAACGCCTTGTTCCTGGGGCGCGGCATGCACTACCCCATTGCCCTGGAAGGTGCCTTGAAGCTCAAGGAAATCAGCTACATCCACGCCGAGGCCTACCCCGCCGGCGAACTGAAGCACGGCCCTCTGGCGCTGGTGACCGAAGCCATGCCTGTTGTCACCATCGCCCCGCGCGACGAGTTGCTGGAGAAGCTGAAGTCCAACATGCAGGAAGTGCACGCGCGTGGCGGCGAACTATACGTGTTCGCCGATGCCGACACCAAAATCGTCAACAGCGACGGCATACACGTGATTCGCATGCCCGAGAACTATGGCAAGCTGTCGCCGATTTTGCATACGATACCGCTGCAACTGCTGGCCTATCACACGGCATGTGCAAGAGGAACGGACGTGGATAAGCCGAGGAATCTGGCTAAGAGTGTTACGGTGGAGTGAGGTCTAGCAGTCTATGGGCCTAGTGCACCTGTTTTTAACACTAGGCCTTTCGATGGAATTTCGATGACGCGAACCGAACACATTTGCCTTATGGCAGAGTACAACGAGTGGATGAATGCAAAGATTTGCGAGGCCGCCAAAGGCTTGCCGGATCAAGAGCTGGTAGCAGATAGAAAAGCCTATTTTGGCTCCATCCTTGGGACGCTTAATCATTTAATCGTTGGTGACACGATTTGGTTGAACCGGTTTGCAACCCATCCGGCCAACTATGTATCGCTCGCGGTGTTGAAAAACTTTCCGATCCCAACAGCGCTAAATCAGCAAGTCTTTGCTGATATTCGAAGCCTATCCGTGCATCGAGCATTACTGGACGAAACGATCAAGTCATGGGTACATGCAATCGCCGATCAGGATCTTGATTTCGTTCTAAGCTACTCGAGCATGAAAAAAGCGCCTGCAAAACGAAATTTTTATAGTCTGCTTATGCATTTTTTCAATCATCAAACCCATCATCGTGGGCAAGTAACCACCCTTCTATCCCAAGCGGGGGTTGATGTTGGGGGCACCGATATGTGGATGGTGATTCCCAATATCTCCGTGGCATAAGCTGCCGTGAGAGCAGAATTTATTTAAGCCTATCCGCGAATACTCTAAGCTACAGCTAAGTTTCGCGGCATAACACGGGTGTATCGTACTGCCTTGGCGTATATGACCAGAGCGGATAGATCCAGCGATGACCACATCCACAAAAAGTACCTTGCAGCAAATACCTGCAGGCATATGAGTACTCGGCTACGCAATGGGGGCGCTGACTAAGCCCATCTTTGCTATGGCGCCTACGGTCGGTATTGTGCTGACTGCCCGCCTGCTGGATCGGGTGGGCAAAGGCGTACGCGGCGCACCACGCGATGCTTTGGTCGCCGATACTGCACCAGCCGATTTGCGTGGTACGGCGTATGGATTCTTCAGTTTGGTCAGTGGCGTGGCGATGCTGCTTGCAAGTGTGTTTGCCGGGCTATTGTGGGATCGCCTAGGCGCATCATTTACCTTCTACGCGGGCGCAGCTTTTTGCGTTATTGCTCTGCTAGGGTTGGCCTGGCAGCCATACATGCAGACAAGATGACAGAGATGTAATGCATTCGATCATCGATGTGTGATCGAATAGGTGGCTGGCGCCCCGGAGTCGGATGTCGCCGTGTTCTTCTGAGCGTATCGAAATACCTGATCCGTACAAGGACTGGACGCGCGCTCACTCTTGCAAAGGTTATTCGCATGGTACATAACAAGTCTAGCCAACAAGCGTTGACGCACGAACCTGAGGCGCCCTCCACGCATCAGCATCAACATCAACATCAGCACGCACCGGCTGTCGAGCAGCCAGCCCCCGGCACGATCTATACCTGTCCGATGCACCCCGAAATTCGACAGGATCATCCGGGCAGCTGTCCGAAATGCGGCATGGCGCTCGAGCCGCTAATACCCTCGCTGGAAGACGACAACCCCGAGCTGAAAGACTTTACCCGGCGTTTCTGGTGGACGCTGCCATTCACCATCGTCGTCACCGTGCTGGCCATGTTCGGCCATCAGTTGGGCTGGTTCGGCATGACCGTTCAAAGCTGGATTGAGCTGGTGTTATCGATACCGGTGGTGTTATGGGCCGGTGCCCCCTTTTTTGTGCGGGGTTGGCAGTCGGTCATCAATCGCAGCCCGAACATGTGGACGCTGATTGGCCTGGGTACAGCCGCCGCATTTATTTATAGCGTTATCGCCACCGTGGCGCCGGGCGTTTTTCCTGGCACGTTTATGTCCATGGGTCGCATCGCCGTCTACTTTGAAGCGGCGGTAGTCATCATCTCGCTGACGCTTTTTGGGCAAATCCTTGAGCTTCGAGCTCGCTCACAGACATCGGCTGCCATCAAGTCATTGCTTGGGCTTGCGCCCAAAACCGCCCGCCGTATCAATGCCGATGGCACCGAAAATGATGTACCCCTGACGCATGTCCATGAGGGCGATCGCTTACGTGTGCGCCCCGGAGAAAAAGTGCCGGTTGATGGCATCGTCGAAGAGGGCGCCAGCTCTCTGGATGAATCCATGCTTACGGGGGAGTCTCTGCCGGTCAGCAAGCGCGTAGGCGACAAAGTGATTGGCGCAACCATGAATACCTCCGGCATGCTGGTGATACGCGCCGAGAAAGTCGGTTCAGCCACCGTGCTCTCCCAAATTGTGCAGTTGGTCGCGCAAGCGCAGCGTTCGCGCGCGCCGATGCAGCGCATGGCAGATCATGTGGCCGGCTACTTTGTGATGGCGGTGGTGGCGATCGCCATTATTGCGCTCTTCGTCTGGGGCTTGTTTGGCCCCCAGCCCAGTTGGGTGTACGGGTTGATCAATGCTGTGGCCGTGCTGATTATCGCTTGCCCATGCGCCTTGGGCTTAGCCACGCCTATGTCAATTATGGTGGCAACCGGTCGCGGTGCCACGCAAGGCGTGCTGTTTCGCGATGCGGCGGCTATCGAGAATTTTCGCAAGGTCGATACCCTTATCGTGGATAAGACCGGCACATTGACCGAAGGCCGGCCCGCGTTCGAGCAAGCCATTCCCGCCGGCGACGCAGACGCCGACGAAGTGCTGCGCTTGGCGGCTAGCCTTGATCAGGGCAGCGAGCACCCCTTGGCCGATGCCATCGTCAACGCTGCGCGTGAACAGGGCTTGAGCTTAAGCGCCGTCAACGACTTCGAGTCGGGTAGCGGTATCGGGGTGCGGGGTCGGGTCGATGAAAAGCGTCTTGCCTTAGGAAATACCGCCCTGATGGATCAAGAAAACATCGATGTCACAACTATGGCCGGTAACGCCGAATCGTTACGCAAGAAAGGCGCAAGCGTCATGTATTTGGCCGTCGACGGCCAATTGGCGGGTCTGTTGGCCGTCTCTGATCCGATCAAGAAAAGTACGCCTGAAGCCGTGAAGGATCTGAAGGCGGCGGGCATTCGCGTCATCATGGCGACAGGCGACGGCGTATCGACGGCTAAAGCTGTGGCGCAACAACTGGGTATAGACGAGATTCACGGCGAAGTGAAGCCGGCCGACAAGCTTGAACTAGTCAGCAAACTGCAAGCCGAAGGCCGCATCGTCGCAATGGCGGGCGACGGCATCAATGATGCCCCTGCCCTGGCCAAAGCGGATGTGGGTATTGCAATGGGTACCGGCACCGATGTTGCCATGAGCAGTGCACAGGTCACCCTGGTCAAAGGAGACTTGCGCGGCATTTCGGTGGCACGCTATTTGTCCGACCAGACAATAGCAAACATGAAGCAGAACCTGGGTTTTGCGTTCGTTTACAACGCTTTGGGCGTGCCGCTGGCTGCCGGGGTTTTGTATCCGTTTGCGGGCCTCTTGCTTTCGCCCATGTTCGCGGCATTGGCAATGAGCCTGAGTTCGGCTTCGGTGGTATTTAACGCCCTTAGGCTGCGCAAGTCGGTATAAGGCCCTTGCAAAGTTCTATGAATGGCTCACGCACCGCCCAAGCCCGTGGGCGGTGCGCGGCTTACTGCTGTTGTTGCAAAGTGATTTCTTTCTGCGCTTGCAAGACTTTGGGCGGCCAACTGCTCTTGATATACGTCAGTACCGCGATGATCTCCTGGTCGCTGAGAATATCCCGATATGCGGGCATATCGCTAACATAGCCCGCAGGCGCGGTCTTTCCTGGAACCAAGCCGTTTTTCACTATGTCGACCAACATCGCGTCGGGATGGTGCCAGGTATGGCCGGTTTTGTCGTGCGGCGGAGCGGGCAATTTGCCGTTAGGCATACGTTCTCGCCAGTTTGCTTGCCCTTGCAGCGTCGCGCCGTGGCAGGCCGCGCAATTATTTTCATAGATGGCCTTACCCTGCATCACTAGCGTCTGATCGGCGGGATCGATGAATGCAGGGCCGGACGGCCGTATAGTGCTGTAAAGAATGGCGGCAACGCCGATGATGGCGACGCCGGCCACTGCAAAAATCAGTTTTTTCTGTGTCATGTCGATATGATGAATCAGTTGACCGTAACCTTGCCTACCATGCCGGCCTCCATGTGGCCTGGAATCAGGCAGGCAAAGTCAACCGTGCCAGCCTGGTCGAACTGCCACACCAAGCCGCCAATTTTCCCCGGCGCCAATGTAATCATATTCGGTTCAACGTGTTGCATGTCCGGCATTTTCCGCATTTCGGCCGCATGAGCCTTCAGGTCAGCAATGGATCCGATCACCATTTCATGAGGAATTTTGCCGGTGTTCCTGATAAAGAAACGAACAGTCTCGCCGGCATTGACCTGAATGTCGCTGGGCGTAAATCGCATGGTGTCGTCCATTGTCAGCTCGATCGTGCGAGTCACTTTAGCGGGATCGCCAGGCTGGCCCGTTGGAGAAGATGCATGCGACATCGTGGACATATCGTGACCAGGCATGCCATGGGCCGGCGCGCCATGTCCGCCGGCATGATTGCCCGCAGCCAGAGCAAGGGTCGGTAGCAAGCTCAACGCCAGAATGGAAAGGGCTTTCTTCATATCAATACTCTCTTGAGGTTAATTCCCGCAGGCAGCCGACTCAAGCTGCAATGTGAAAGGATAAAAACACGATCAAAAACGAAAACTCAAACCAGCCACGAACCGAGTTTCCTGCTTCGCGTCCCCCGCCGCGCTTGCATAATCCGCCGTTTTCCCGAATTTGCTGGACCACTCCACGCCAACGTAGGGAACAAACTGGCGTGTGACTTCGTACTTCAGGCGCAAGCCCGCCGTGCCGTCTGTCAAGCCGCTGCCTACGCCCCAGCGTTCATCGTCCTTGCCATAGAAGTTCACTTCTACGCTCGGTTGAAGGTAAAGCTTTTGAGTCAGCAAGATATCGTATTCCGCCTTCAATGCCAAGGCGGTGCGACCGCTGGGGCCGACATAAGAGGTCACATCCACTTCAAACCAATAGGGCGCCAATCCTTTCACGCCAAATGCCAGCCATTCGCGGTTCGGCACGCCCTGGCCATGGTCGAAGCGCAGGCCCAACTCGGTATCCCAGAATGTTGAAACCGCATGGCGCCACAGCAGTTGCGTTTCGGACTCGTGCAGCTTGCCGCGCGCGACTTCGCCTTCGGCCTTGATCACGGCGCGGTTATAGGTGCTGCCATACCAGGCCTCGCCTTCATAGGCCGTCCATTCCTCACCTCGCGCCCGAACGTACTCCAACCTGTCAATGTTCACCGAACCGAAGTTATGCGTGTCCGACATCATGAGCGCATCGGAAGGCGGCAGCGCATACTTGCCTGCATTACGCACATAGCCGTCGGAATAGGCATCCGGATCGCGGGCATCCTGCGGGGCCGAGCCTCCTTGCATTTGCATATCGCCATGGTCCATTTCACCATCGCCGTGATGCATGCCGGACATGTTCATCGAATCGTGATCCACGCTTGATGCTGGCGCAGGCGTGCTTGTCTTGGATGGTTCCGAAATATGGCCGGCGTGGCCCGAATGCGCCTGCGCGTAGGCAAGCATGGGCATCACTCCCGCTGCCGCAATTGCCGTGGCCAGAAGTTGCTTCTTCAATTGCTTATTCATGATGGGTGAGCCTAACGGCTTGTTTGTTGTCTTCATGCCACCACCACTTCGCGAAACATGCCCGCGTCCATGTGCAGCATCAGATGGCAATGCCATGCCCAGCGCCCCAAGGCATCCGCTGTGACAAGAAAACTGATGCGCTGGGCCGGTTGCACGGGAATCGTATGGCGCCGTGCCTGGAACTGGCCGTCAGGCGTTTCCAGCTCGCTCCACATACCGTGCAAATGCATGGGGTGTGTCATCATGGTGTCGTTGTGCAATATGACTCTAACCCGCTCGCCGTAACGGAAATGGATGGGGGTCGACTTGCCGTATTCGACGCCGTCAAATGACCAGGCATAGCGTTCCATGTTCCCGGTCAGATGCAGCTCGATTTCGCGCTCCGCGCCGCGCGGATCCATCGCGCCGCCCACGGTGTGCAAATCGGAAAGAGTGAGTACCCGCCTGCCGTTGTTACGCAAGCCAATGCCGGGGTCGTCCAGATTGGTGCGCGGCATGTCTACCCGCATGTCGATGCTGGCACCGTATTCAGTTCGGGCGTGACGTACCTGAGTGCTGGCGCCGGTCATTGCCATGGCGCTATGGCTCATGCCTGCCATACCTGCGCCCATTGAACCCATCATGTCCGCCATCGTGAGCCATTCCACAGGGTCAAGCGCAGGAACGGGCGCATCGAGACCTGCTCGCGTCGCCAATGTGCCTCTGGCATAGCCGGTGCGATCCATGGCTTGCGCAAAAACGGTATAGGTGTCGTCCTTGGGTTCGACCAGCACGTCGTAGGTTTCTCCTGGGCCGAACCTAAACTCATCAACCGTCGCGGGCTCGACGTTTACACCGTCGGCCTGCACGACGGTTAACTTCAGACCCGGTATACGCACATCGTAGAAGGTATTGGCTGCCCCATTGATGAAACGCAGGCGGACTCGCTCACCCGGTCGAAACAAGCCTGTCCAGTTGCCGGCAGGCGTTGTGCCGTTCATCAGATAGGTCAGCACGTTAGCGGACAGATCGGCCAAGTCTGTGGGACTCATGCGCATCTCGTTCCACATCTTGCGCTTGTCGATGGCTGCTTTCAGGCCATCTCGCGAGGCATCCTGGAAAAAATCTATGGCGGTAGGTTGGTTGTAGTTGTAGTAGTCGCCCTGCATCTTGAGCTTGGCCAGGACCCGCATTGGATCTTCGTCGGTCCAGTCGGACAGTTGAACGACATACTCTCGATCCGCGCGTATGGGGTCGGCCTGGGCGGAATCGATAATGATGGCTCCATAGACGCCGGTGGCCTCTTGCATGCCCGAGTGCGAGTGGTACCAGTAAGTGCCGCTTTGCTGCACTTTGAACTGATATGTGAAGGTTGTGCCGGGTGCAATCCCTGTAAAACTTATTCCCGGCACGCCGTCCATTTGG
>DATCYE010000091.1:0-3171 GCA_036570485.1 Pusillimonas sp.
ATAGGCATCCGACACCGTATAAGCTGCGATGAACAGACCGATGAAGAATCCCCATCGCACCCCGGCCAGTGCCTGCGGATTGGCGAAGCGGCGCAGATTGCCTCCGGAAGCGATCAGCAATATACCGGCAACCACGCAGGCAATGCCGAGCACGCCAAATGTAGACGGCTGCTCTCCCAGCAAGATGAAAGCGGCCAGGCTGGACAGCAAGGGGCCGGTACCGCGCGCTATGGGATACACCACCGACAGGTCGGCGGCCTGATATCCCCATTGCAGGCATAGGCTGTAGCAAAGATGCAGGATGCTGGACAAGGCGATGAACAGCACCGCCGCCTGCGTCCACTGCATACCGTCCACCCAGAAAACATAGATGACCCAAGGGGCATACAGGACGGACGACAGCAAGCGGTAAGAGAATACAAAATGGCCGGCGGCGCCTGAGGCTTTCTTGGAAAGCAGATTCCACGACGCGTGCAGAATCGCCGCCCCGATAACCAGGATGAAGGTTTCCAGCGTCATGAAGCGCTCATCAAGCGGAGCCTGTCAGCGTTGGCGGGCGGCAGGATTCCAGGCCGCATCGCTACTGTTTAAATGATTTCGTCGACGGTTGCCGCGGGCCGGCAAAGGCGCGTGCCCTTGGCCGTTGTAACGAAGGGCCTGTTCATGAGCACGGGGTGCTGAACCATGGCTTGCAGCAATTGCTCGTCGTCCAGCGACGGATCGTCCAGCTTCAGCTCCTGGAATATGGCTTCTTTGCTGCGCATGGCTTCACGCACGGTCAGGCCTGCGGCGGCAATCAGGGTTGCCAACTGGCTGCGGGACAAAGGCGTGTCCAGGTATTCGATGATTTCGGGCTGTATGCCGCGTTCTTGCAGAGTTTGCAATACGGTGCGCGAGGTACCGCAGCGGGGGTTGTGATAGATCGTGGTCATTGCCGTACATGCGTGTAATGAAGCAGACATAGTAGCCGACTTTTACAGCGCTTCTTGTGGAAATTACCGGACTGGATGAAAATGGGTATTCCATTCCTGACGGCCCGCGTTGCGGGCTTGCATCGACAGCTTGAAGGAATAATCATGACTTATTTTCATCGGGCCGCCCTGGCGGCATCCGCCGCGCTGGCCCTTTCCTGCCTGGTTCCGGCCACGGCGCATGCGCAATTGAAGCCTGGCGATTCCGCGCCGGCCTTTACCCTGGATGCCACGCTGGCTGGAAAAGCCTTTCCTTTTTCTTTGCAGGAAGCCTTGCGCAAGGGCCCTGTAGTGCTTTATTTTTATCCTGCCGCCTTCACCAAGGGGTGCACCATCGAGGCGCATAATTTCGCCGAGGCCATCGATGAATACAAGCAGTATGGCGCCACGGTGCTGGGCGTTTCGGCCGACAAGCTCGAAAAGCTAAAGGAGTTCTCGGTCAGCGAATGCCGGGGAAAATTTGCCGTCGGAGCCGACCCTGACGGCAAAGTCATCAAAGCCTACGATGCCAAGATGGCTTTCATGCCCGCAATGGCCAACCGCATTTCGTATGTGATTACCCCCGACCAGAAAATCTATTATGAATACAGCAGCTCGGACCCCGATAACCATGTTCCCAACACCCTGGCCGCCGTCAAGAAATGGGCGCTAAATGGTAAAGTACACTGACCTTCCCTGCCAGGAAAAGTGCTAGCCAATGACTAATCTATATTCCTTTTCGGCGAAGTCGCTGCAAGGCGAAAGCATCGATTTATCGCATTACGCCAACCAGGTGCTGCTTGTTGTGAACGTAGCATCCGAATGCGGGTTTACGCCCCAATACACGGGCCTGGAAGCCTTGTACCGCCAATATCACGATAAGGGGTTTTCGGTACTGGCTTTTCCCTGCAACCAATTCGGTCGCCAGGAACCGGGCGATCCTGACCAGATCGCCGCGTTCTGCTCTACCAACTACGGCGTCAGTTTTCCGATGTTCGAAAAAATCGAAGTCAACGGCCCGCAAGCGCATCCCCTGTACAACTGGCTTAAAAATGAAAAGGCCGGCGTGCTGGGCAGCCAGGCCATCAAATGGAATTTCACTAAATTCTTGCTGGGGCGCGAGGGCCGGGTGCTTAAGCGCTATGGCTCGGCCACCAAGCCCGAGGCCTTGCAGGCCGATATCGAGAAAGCGCTGCAAGCCAAGCCTGCCGCCGCATAAACCAAGGATACCCATGATCGATCTGTATTACTGGACCACGCCCAACGGACACAAGATTACCCTGTTTCTGGAAGAGGCCGGCCTGCCCTATACGATTTTCCCCATCAATATCGGCAAGGGCGAGCAGTTCCAGCCCCATTTTCTGGACATTGCACCCAACAATCGCATCCCGGCTATTGTCGACCATGCTCCCGCCGATGGCGGTGCAGCCGTGCCGCTGTTCGAATCGGGCGCGATTTTGCTGTATCTGGCCGACAAGACCAAGCAGTTCATACCTGACACGCTACGTGGCCGCGCCGATGTGCTGCAGTGGCTGTTCTGGCAAATGGGCGGCTTGGGCCCCATGGCTGGCCAAAACCATCATTTCAACACTTACGCGCAAGAAAAAATCACCTATGCCATTGATCGCTATGTGCGTGAAACCGCTCGTCTGTATGGCGTGCTGAACAAACGCCTGGCCGACCGGGAATTTATCGCGGGCGACTATTCCATCGCCGACATGGCGTGCTATCCCTGGATCGTTCCGCATCAGCGCCAGAGTCAGAATCTGGACGACTTTCCGCATCTTAAGCGTTGGTTCGACACGATTGCCCAGCGCCCAGCCACCCTGCGGGCCTACGAGAAAGCCGAAAAAATAAATTCCCTTCCCTCGGTCAGCGATGAAGAGTCGCGCAAGATCCTGTTCGGCCAGAACGCCGCCACCGTCAAATGAGCAGGTCTGTGTTTTTCCTGAATGCGGTGCGTTACGCTGCCACGCTGTCACTGGCTGGGCTTCTGGCTGCCTGCGCCAGTGGCCCCACCGAGAACATCTCGCTGATTCCAGCCGAAACGGCTCAGCAAGCCAGTAAAGACGGCCTGTTTACCCAGGCGGTCAAATGGGAGCATCGCAAGCCCGGTTGCGAGGGCGATTGCCCTACCCTGAAGCTGGATTCCATCGTGTTTCCGGGGCAAACCCGACTTAACGAACTTATCGACTACGCCCTGGCCACCATGACCGGGGTG
>DATCYE010000092.1:0-2979 GCA_036570485.1 Pusillimonas sp.
GTGCTGACGGGTCACGGTGGTTCCAATCCTACGCCGCAAGCCGATGCCCCCGTCCCTAGCGGTAATGCTGAAGGAGACAGTGGTTCTTCGACGATGGAACGCGCCTTTGCCTCTCGTGTCAGCGGCATGGCCGTGGGTACATCAAATGTCGGCGCACCCATGTCCGGCATGACTAGCGGCAATCAGTCATCAATCGCTTTTTCCGCAGGCGGTGCTACCGTACAAGCCGATCCTACGACCAACACCTTGATAATCTCCGCAGCTGACCCGCTGTACCGCAGCCTGCGCGAGGTAATCGATCTGCTCGATCAGCGTCGTGCGCAAGTGTTGATCGAAAGTCTGATCGTGGAGGTCAATGCCGAAGACGCTGCGGAATTCGGGGTTCAATGGGCGGCCGGCTCCAATAACATCAATAGCGGCGCAACTTCGTTCTTCGGTGGGGCCAACCTGGGCGGTAGCGGCATTGGTGCAAATTTGTCGGGTGCGAGCACCTCCATCGACGCCCTGGCGGGGGGTATGAGTCTGGGAGTGGTCAGGGGCACTGTAGACGTGCTGGGAACCCAATTGATCAATCTGGGTGTGCTTGCACGCGCCATGCAAAAGCAGGGCGGTGTCAATATTCTTTCCACACCTAACCTTATGACACTCGACAACGAGCAAGCCAGTATTGTCGTTGGCCGGACCGTACCGTTTGTGACCGGTACCTATACCACCACAGGGGATGGTGCCAGCAACCCTTTCCAGACTGTGCAGCGTGAAGATGTCGGCTTGACGCTGCGCATTCGGCCGCAGATATCGGAAGGCGGAACAGTCAAGCTTTCGCTTTACCAGGAGGTCAGCAGCATAGACCCATCGTCGACTCTTCCCAGCGCGACCTCGGGCGGGTCCATCATCACGCGCAAACGTGCGCTGGAAACCAATGTGCTGGTCGACGACGGACAAATCATTGTGCTGGGCGGATTGCTCGAAGAAGTGACCGACGACAGCATTATGTCGGTACCGCTGCTGGGGGATATTCCCGTGCTCGGCAACCTGTTCAAATATCAGAAGCGCGGCCGCAGCAAAACCAACCTCATGGTCTTCCTGAGGCCGCACATCGTGCGTAACGCCCAGGACAGCGCGGGCTTGACGCTGGACCGCTACAACTACATGCGGGCGGCGCAGGCCGGCATGCCCATCAGGGCAGCGTCGTGGTTGATACCCGATGCGACCACGGCCACCTTACCCGCCATTCAGCGCGATTCCGGCACTGGGCTGTTGGATTTGCGCGGTATGGAAAATAGCGCCCCGGCGTCCGGGCAGGCCGCAGGCGGTGAGTCGCGTCCGGCCAATCCGGCGCAGGCGCAGCCCAGCACGTCCGACAGTCTATGACCGTCCGCTTGCCCTATGCCTGGGCGCGTGCTCATCGCGCCCTCATACAAACGGGGGCCGCCGGGGCTGCGCTCACCATTTCGGAGCGCACACCCGCTTGGGCATTGGCCGAAATCCGCCGCCACCACGGTTCGCTGCCGGTAAGGCAGGTGTCCGATGAAGAACTGGATACGCTCCTGGCCGCTGCGTATGCACAGACGGGCGACGCTGCCGAAATCGTGGATGCCGCAGCCAACGAAATCGATCTTGATCGCCTGATGCAGGACATGCCGCAGATCGAAGACCTGCTCGAGACCCGCGACGATGCGCCCATCATCCGCATGATCAACGCGCTGTTCACTCAGGCTGCGCGCGATGGTGCCAGCGACATACATATAGAGCCTTTCGAGACGCATTCCGTTGTGCGCTACCGGGTCGACGGAACCTTGCGCGATATCGTCAGCCCGCGTCGCGCATTGCATAACGCCTTGGTCTCGCGCATCAAGATCATGGCCAGCCTGGATATTGCCGAAAAACGCCAGCCTCAGGATGGCCGGATCGCATTGCGGGTTGGCGGACGGCCCATTGATGTCAGGGTCTCGACTCTGCCTACCGGTCATGGTGAGCGCGCTGTGCTGCGCCTGCTTGATAAAGAAGTCGGCCGGCTGCAGCTTGAGCGCCTGGGTATGGCTACAGATGTACTGGAAGGCCTGGATGTGCTGATTCGCCGGCCGCATGGAATTTTCCTGCTTACTGGCCCTACCGGCAGCGGCAAGACCACCACGCTGTACGCGGCTCTGGGGCGACTCGATGCCGGTACCACCAACATCCTCACGGTCGAGGATCCAATCGAGTACGATCTGCCGGGCATCGGCCAGACTCAGGTCAACGCCAAAATCAATCTGACGTTCGCATCGGCCTTGCGCGCAATTTTGCGCCAGGACCCCGACGTCATCATGATAGGCGAGATCCGCGACCTTGAAACGGCGCAGATCGCCGTGCAAGCCTCGCTGACCGGACACCTGGTTCTGGCCACGCTGCATACCAACGATGCCGTTTCGGCTGTAACACGCCTTGTCGACATGGGTGTGGAGCCATTTCTGCTGGCATCCACTCTTCAAGGCGTGCTGGCGCAACGCCTGGTGCGCAAGCTGTGCGCGCACTGCAAGGTGCCTGGGCCCGCTGGCACATCGGCCTGGGAGGCCAAGGGATGTCCAGCTTGCGGCCATACCGGTTATAGCGGACGTACTGGTGTTCACGAACTGTTCGTATTGGATGACGCCTTGCGTGCCATGATTCACGCCGACCAAGGTGAGCAAGCCTTGCGTCACGCGGCCCAGCAGGGTGGTATGCGCAATTTGCGGCAGGATGCCGAACGCTGGATCCAGCAGGGTATTACCTCGCGGGAAGAAATTGTGCGCGTCACCCGCGATACCTGATACCTACGGAGCCACGTCATGCCTTCATACCAGTACGAAGCCGTTGATGCCACGGGCCGAAGCGATCGGGGCATGATAGATGCCGACAGCGAACGCAGTGCCCGCCACGCCTTGCGCGCCCGAGGGCTGCTGCCATTGGCAGTGCGCGAGACACGCAAGCGGACGGACAGGGGCGGGTATGCCGTCGCGC
>DATCYE010000093.1:0-4207 GCA_036570485.1 Pusillimonas sp.
CTGGACACCCTGCACAAGCGCTTCGAAATGCTGCGCGCCGAGCGTCTTTGGCTACCCCGCCAACTGGATGGCGACGACATCGACCTGGAAGCCTGCACCGAAGCCCTGGCCGACATGCGAGCCGGCCTGCCCATGCCGCAGGCCCTATATAAACAGCAGCGCCCCCAACGGCGCGACATGGCCATCACACTGCTGATAGACATCAGCGGATCCACCGATTCCTGGCTGTCGGCCGACCAGCGCATTATCGACGTCGAACGCGAAGCCCTGCTGCTGGTCGGCATTGCCCTGGAACGCCTGGGCGAACCTTATTCCATACAGGCCTTCTCTGGCGAAGGCCCCAACGACGTCACCATAAGTCCCATCAAAGCGTTTCACGAGCCCTACGGCAAAGACATCGCGCTGCGCATTGCCGCACTAGAACCCCAGCACTACACCCGCGCCGGCGCCGCCCTGCGCCACGCCAGCACCCTGCTGATGAAGCAGCCCGCCCGCCATCGACTACTGTTGCTGCTATCTGATGGAAAGCCTAATGATGTGGACCAGTATGAAGGGCGCTACGGTGTCGAGGACATGCGCCGGGCCGTGCAGGAAGCAAAACAGCAAGGGATCTTTCCGTTCTGCCTGACTATAGATCGACAGGCAGCGAGTTATTTACCTTCTGTGTTTGGGGCGGGACAGTATGCTTTGCTGGGCAAGCCGCAGCTGCTGCCGACCGTGCTGCTAGACTGGATGCGGCGCCTAATTTCACATTGACGGCCACCGTCGTGCAAAAATCTTCAGCCCTGCGTATAATTACGCCTTCCTGCCACGCGCCGTGTTCTGCGGTGCGACATACTCGAATGCCCGGGTGGTGAAATTGGTAGACGCAGGGGACTCAAAATCCCCCGCCGCAAGGCGTGCCGGTTCGATTCCGGCCCCGGGCACCAGCTTAAAATATTCGGCTCTACCCCATTATCGGGGGATCAACATTCATCAGACGCGGTTAATCACACCGTTCGAGGCTGCGCAGCCCTCGGTTCTTGCGCCCCTCGGGGTCGTACTGCTGCCGTAACTTCAGGAAGTGTTGGTTGACCATGCGCACCACATGAAAGCGGTCGGCCACGATCATGGCGTTAGGAAAGTATTTGCGGGCGATGGCGCGGTAGGTCTCGGACAGATCCATGACGATGACACGCACGTTCTCCTTGCCCGGCAAACGCTTCAAATAGCTGCGAAGACTCGCCTGCGAGCGCCCCAGCACCACATCGAACACCTTGTGATGTCTCAAATCGACCAGCGTGGTCGCATAGCCCTTCTTACGGCTGAAGGAGTGTTCATCGATCCCCAGCACCTGGGGGCAACTGCGGCCAGACAGCTCCCAGACCCGTTGCGTGATAAAGGACTGATACCAACGCTCAACGGTGGCACTGCCAATCCGGTGCGTGCGCGTCAGTTGGCGTTGACTCACGCCCCCATCATGGGCCTCGAAGACCTCCAGGCGATACGCCTCGGTGGCCCGGCGCCGTGGCCGGATGCCTGCAAAGCGGTGGCAAAAGTACCGATTGCAGTCCAAGCGCTTGCTGGGCCTGGCCCAGACATGAATCTCCCGGCCTCGCTCGACCCGGTCAATCAATAAATCTCGGATTCCTAAGATAGAATCTACGGGGGACATCGGCATTCGCTCCATTAGACATGTTTCTTCGCAAAAACAAGTTTAATGAATGTCGCTGTCCCCCGTTAATGCTGTAGAGCCGTTCAATCACTTTCTCGAAACGGGTTGTTCAGACCATTCCTAAACGACTTCAAACAGTGCCGCGGCACCCATGCCGCCGCCTACGCACATCGTCACCACCGCGTAACGCGCACCGCGTCTTTTGGCCTCGATCAGGATGTGCCCCGTCACTCGCGAACCGGTCATGCCGTAAGGGTGGCCGATGGAAATGCTGCCCCCGTTGACGTTGAACAGCTCGGGGTCGATGCCCAGTTGATCTCGGCAGTAGAGTGCCTGGCAGGCGAACGCTTCGTTCAGCTCCCATAGGCCGATGTCCTGTACCTTCAGGCCATGCTTTTTCAGCAGCTTGGGTACGGCATAGATCGGGCCGAGTCCCATTTCTTCGGGGGCGTTGCCGGCGACGGCCATGCCGCGATAAATGCCCATGGGCGTGAGGCCCTGACGCTGCGCAAAGCCCGAACTGACCAGCACGCATGCGCTGGCGCCGTCAGAGAGCTGGCTGGCGTTGCCTGCCGTGATCACGCCACCCTCTATCACCGGCTGCAGGGACGCGAGGGACTCGCGTGTGGTGCTTGGGCGATTGCCCTCATCCTGCTCCAGTGTGATCAACTTCAATGACGTCTGGCCGGTCGCCTTGTCCTTCACCCACATCTCGGTGGTGATCGGTACGATCTCGCCGGCAAAGCGGCCTTCTTGTTGGGCGCGGGCGGTGCGCAACTGGGACTGGAGGGAATACTCGTCCTGCACGTCGCGTGAGATATTGTATTTACGGCTGATATATTCCGCCGTATTCAGCATGGGCATGTACGAATTCGGGACGTTTTTCAGTACGAGGGGGTCTTGTTCCGCGTTGGCCCACTCGTAGTATTTATTCTGCACGGCCGAGATGTTTTCCTGGCCGCCGGCAACGACGATATCCATCTGGTCGACGATGATTTGCTTGGCGGCGGTGGCGATGGCCATGAGGCCGGACGCGCATTGGCGGTCCATGGTCTGGGCACTGACGGAGACGGGCAGGTTCGCTGCGAATACGGATTGGCGGGCGACATTCCAGCCCGATGTGCCGGCGCCCAGCACGGTGCCGATAATGACGTCGTCGATTTGTTCAGGATCGATACCGGCGCGCTCGACCGCGTTGTGCAGGGCATGCCCCATCAGAGTGGGTGACTTGGTGTTGTTGAACGCGCCCCGAAAGGCTTTACCGATCGGCGTTCTCGCCGTTGAAACAATGACTGCGTCTTGCATGTGGATTCCTTAGATCATCAGATAATAAAAAACGTGAACCGGGCTGTTATTCGCCCTGTTGGCGCCGAGCCCTCTGCAGAGACTCGGGGACGGTCCAGTAACCAAACGGGTTGCCTGACGTCGTGGCGTAGGACCTCAGGCGCTCAGTCAGCTCAGCCTGGCCCAGTGTCTGGGCGTAGAACATGGGGCCGCCGCGGTAGGCGGGGAAGCCATAGCCGCTCAGCCACACCACGTCGATATCGCCTGGGCGGTAGGCAATGCCTTCCTCGAGAATTCGGTAGCCTTCGGTGATCAATGGGTAGAGACAACGCTCCACGACTTCCTGGGCCGTGATGTCGGTGCGCCGCTGGATGTCGTGTGCCTGGGCAAGTTCGGCACAGATCGCCGCCACTGCGGGATCCTCGACGGGTTTCCGACCTTCATAGTGGTAATAGCCGCTGCCGGTTTTTTGGCCGAAACGGCCCAGTTCATGCAGTTTCTGGACGACGACGCGATAGGTGGTGTCATCGGGCAGGGTGCCGGCTTTCTTTTGTTCGATAACCACTTTTGCCGCGACATCCACGCCGGCCATGTCGATCATGCGGCAGGGGCCCATCGCCATGCCGAAGCCTTCCAGCGCCTGGTCGATGAATGCGGGCGACGCGCCTTCGAGGATCATGGACTCGGCTTCGCGCAGATAGCCTTCGAGCATGCGGTTGCCGATAAAGCCGAAACATACGCCGGACACGACCGGAACCTTGCCGATGCGCTTGGCCAGGCGCATGACGGTGGCCAATACATCGGGGGCTGTCTGATTGGCGCGGACCACTTCGAGCAGACGCATGATGTGGGCGGGACTGAAAAAGTGCATGCCCAGCACGTCGGAAGGACGCCCGGAGAACTCGGCGAGTATGTTGACGTCGAGCGACGAGGTGTTGCTGGCCAGAATGGCGCCTGGTTTTGCGATCTGGCCCAGTCGTTCAAAAATGCGCTGTTTGATTTCGAGACTCTCGAAGGCAGCCTCGATGATGAGATCGCACTCAGCCAATGAAGCGTCGTCGGCCGCTGTGCGGATGAGTCCACAAAACCGTTCCGCATCCTCGGCACGGATGCGCCCTTTGTCCGCCGATGCGTCATAGGTCTTACGAATCGTCTCAGCGGCGCGGGTCAGGCTCTCAGCGCTGAGGTCATGCAACACGACGGAGATGCCTGCGCTCGCAAAACTCATGGCAATGCCGATGCCCATCGTGCCGGCGCCCACGATTCCCA
>DATCYE010000094.1:0-3766 GCA_036570485.1 Pusillimonas sp.
TGGATCTTAGGAGTGGCCATCTTCCTGTGCCTGATGGGCGAAGCCTTCTTCGGCTACCTGCTGCCCTGGGGCCAAATGTCTTACTGGGGCGCCCAGGTCATCGTGAACCTGTTCTCGGCCATCCCGTTCATCGGCCCCGACCTGTCCCTGTGGATCCGCGGCGACTACGTCGTTTCCGACGCCACGCTGAACCGCTTCTTCGCCTTCCACGTCATTGCCATCCCATTGGTGCTTATCGGCCTGGTGGCGGCGCATATCGTGGCGCTGCACGAAGTGGGCTCGAACAACCCCGACGGCGTCGAAATCAAGCAAGGCCCGAAAGACAAGTTCGGCCGCCCCCTCGACGGCATTCCTTTCCACCCCTACTACACCGTGCATGACATCATGGGGGTTGCCGGGTTCCTGCTGGTTTTCGCGGCCATTATCTTCTTTGCCCCGGAAATGGGCGGATACTTCCTGGAAGCCAACAACTTCATTCCCGCCGATTCGCTGAAAACCCCGCCGCACATTGCCCCGGTCTGGTACTTCACACCGTTCTACACCATGTTGCGCGCCACCACCAGCGACTTCACCTGGGTGCTGTCGGCCGGCGCCGTGATCGCGGCCGTGGCGCTGTTTGCCAAAGGCAAGCTCTCCGGGTTCTGGCGCATCGCCACGCCCATTATCCTGCTGATCATCGCGGTTCTCATGAAAACGCTCGAAGCCAAGTTCTGGGGCGTCGTGACCATGGGCGGCTCGGTGGTCGTCCTGTTCTTCCTGCCGTGGCTCGACCACTCCCCGGTCAAGTCGATCCGCTACCGACCCACCTGGCACAAGTTCTTTTACGCGATCTTCATCGTCGATTTCCTGGTATTGGGCGTCATAGGCACCAAAGCGCCGAACGCCACGCTTAATGTCATAAGCCAGATCGGAACCATGATTTATCTGGGCTTCTTCCTTCTGATGCCTGTCTGGAGCCGCTTGGGCAAATTCAAGCAGGTACCCGACCGAGTCAAGTTTCACGCTCATTAAGGCCCACAATATTTTACGGAACGATCATGATTAAAAAGCTGCTTGGTGCCCTTGCGTTATCACTGACCTGCGCGATTGCCTTCGCCGAGGGCAGTGCGTATCCGCTCGACCACGCACCCGACCGACTCAACGACATGGCTTCGCTGCAAAACGGCGCCAAACTGTTCGTCAACTACTGCCTCAACTGTCATAGCGCAAATTCCATGCGCTACAACAAGCTGGCCGACCTGGGTCTGACCGACAAGGAAATCAAAAAGAACCTGCTGTTCACCGGCGAGAAGGTCGGCGACCTGATGCACGTTGCCATGCGCCCGACGGACGCCGCCAAATGGTTCGGCACGGCGCCCCCCGACCTTTCGGTCATTGCACGCGCCAAAGGCATCGACTTCATCTACACCTACCTGCGTTCGTTCTACCGCGACACGTCGCAGGCCACCGGCTGGAACAACCTGGTGTTTCCCAAGGTCGCCATGCCCAACGTGCTGTGGCAACTGCAGGGCCCGCGCAAGCTTGACCGCGTAACCGTCCACGAAAGCGAATCCCCTTCCGGCGCCGAACAGTGGGCACGCACCACCGCCAGCTACGATGCCCAGGGCTATTCAACCATCAAGACCGATGTGCTCAAGGATTACCACGGCGGCCCCATCGACAAGGCCACGTTCACATCCGCCAGCAACGCCCAGCAAACGGCGTTCGACAACAACGTCGCCGATCTAAGCAACTTTTTGCAATGGATGTCCGAGCCCACCCAGCAATTCCGCAAGGAACTGGGGGTATGGGTCATGCTGTTTCTGCTTGTGTTCTTCGTTGTCGCCTGGCGTCTGAACGCGGCCTTCTGGAAAGACGTCAAGTAGCAGTGGCGCAATCCGGCACCGGCAGCCTCGATCGCCGATTAAGCCGCCGGTCAAGAAGTAGGCGTAAGGTTATACGCCTGCTTCCCTTTTTCAGAGCCACTTCTCGTGCGCTCTTGTTTTCATTTCTAAGGCTGGAACTTACGACATGATGGTGCTCTACTCCGGGACAACATGCCCGTTTTCCCAACGCTGCCGGTTCGTGCTTTTTGAAAAAGGCATGGATTTCGAAATCCGCGATATCGATCTATACAACAAGCCCGAAGACATCGCCGTAATGAATCCGTACGGCCAAGTGCCCATTCTGGTCGAGCGCGACCTGATCCTGTACGAATCCAATATCATCAACGAATACATCGACGAACGCTTCCCGCATCCGCAGCTCATGCCGGCCGACCCCGTCATGCGCGCACGTACGCGCCTGTTCCTGTATAACTTCGAAAAGGAGCTGTTCGCGCACGTGTCCGTACTGGAGAACCGGATCAGCCCTGACACCAAGGTCCAGGACCAGGCACGCCAGGGCATTCGCGACCGCCTGTCGCAGTTGGCGCCCATGCTGTTGAAAAACAAGTATATGCTGGGCGACGAGTTTTCGATGCTCGACGTCGCCGTCGCGCCGCTGCTGTGGCGCCTGGATCACTACGGCATCGATCTACCCAAAAACGCGGCACCGCTACAAAAATACGCCGAGCGCATTTTCTCGCGCCCGGCCTACATCGAGGCGCTGACCCCTTCCGAAAAAGTCATGCGCCGGTAAGAATCCATGCCAGAATCATCGACCAAACCCTACCTGATACGCGCACTGCACGAATGGTGCACCGATAACGGCTACACTCCGCATATCGTGGTTACGGTCGATGCCAACACGGTCGTGCCGCGCGCCCACATACACGATGGCCAGATCACGCTCAACATCGGTTCCTTGGCGACCAACCAGCTTGTTTTGGGCAACGACTATATCGAGTTCCAGGCCCGGTTCGGCGGTGCCGCCGAGCAGGT
The DNA here is from genome assembly GCA_036570485.1 of Pusillimonas sp. Lineage (GTDB taxonomy): Bacteria > Pseudomonadota > Gammaproteobacteria > Burkholderiales > Burkholderiaceae_B. The sequence continues at coordinate 2,862 of DATCYE010000094.1, forward strand.
TTATGTGCCCGTGGGGACGGTGTCAGCCATTTATGCCCGTGAAACAGGCGCGGGCATGGGGTTCGACGTAGTGGAATCCCAGCCATACCCGGGCAACGAACCCGCCGCCGATGCGTCGCCGGCCACCACCGATGCCGACGCCGAAGGCAAGGGTCCGATCAAAAGCGTGCCTGGCGGCACCCACGAATCCGAAAAGAGCGACCCCGGCAAAAAGACCCCACCTTCAAGCTCTCCCGCACCCGACGACGACCCCAAGCGCCCCCGCCTGACCATCGTCAAGTAGGGTAGAATAACGCCTTTGCCGGTTTAGCTCAGTTGGTAGAGCAGCGCACTTGTAATGCGAAGGTCAGGAGTTCGAATCTTCTAACCGGCACCAGTAAATTCAAGACTCTGGCTCTAAACCTTCACGTTTATCAACGGCCAGCACCAAAACAATAAATACATCATCTTCCACACTGTGTTTGCGAAGCGCCTTACGCAAAGGTTCTTTAACACTGCCATCCAATTCATTCCATTCGGCAAGTGCTTCGGAAATGAATTTAAGACGATATTTTGTATTGCCTTTAGTCGTATCAAATTTGCTCAAGATCCACCTCAATGGCGGTATCCTTTAGTGCCAGGCGCCGGATTTTTCTTGAACTCGGACATGCATGAAAAGGGGATAAAAATGAACGTTGCTGTCGGGCAAAACAATGAGGTGCGCAACGAAGGGTTGCGTATTGCCGGAGAGAAAATATATAGCGATCGCGTTATCAACGTGTTCAACCCGTACAACGGCCAGTTGGTGGGTACCGTGCCCAAGGCCTCCCAGGAAGACGTGCGCCGGGCATTTTCGATCGCCCAATCCTACAAGGCCACGCTCACGCGCTACGAGCGCTCGAACATCCTCAAGCGCGCCGCCGAAA
>DATCYE010000095.1:0-9448 GCA_036570485.1 Pusillimonas sp.
GCATCAACATCGAACTGTCCACGCGCAACAAGCTGTGTCTGCTCGACCAACTGGAACTCTTCCTGCAGGGCGAGCTGCCCATCGGGAAAATCGACGACCACGACGACGCCGACCACACCCGCGAGGAAATCCTGGCCGAGCGCACCCTTGACGCCATGCAATGCCTAAGGTCGGTACGCCAACGCTGGACCTGGCTACTTGAAAATCTAGACCAACCACTGGCGCAATCTCTCGACACCCTAAACGGGCTTGGCCTGGAAGGGCAGGCTGCTGCCCTGGCCGAGCGCCTGGCTCGACAACCCGACGCCAGCATATTCGACCTGGTGCAAGATCACACCCTGCGCGTTTCCTGGAAAACCGAAGTCCGCGCCCTGATGGAGCGCTATTTCGCAGGCGCCGATTGCGCCGCTGTGCTGGCCGAAATACAAGCCATCCATGACCGCGTACTTAAAGGCCGGGTATTCGTCGCGCTGCACATGCATGCGGGCGACGGCAATGTACACACGAATATTCCCGTCAACTCCGACGACTACGAAATGCTGCGCGAGGCCAATGAAGCCGTGGCCCGCATCATGCAGATCGCGCGCAATCTGGATGGCGTGATTTCCGGCGAGCACGGTATAGGGCTGACCAAGTACGAATACCTGACGCAAGAAGAGCTTGCCCCCTTCCAGGAGTACAAGCAGCGCATCGACCCGAAAGGTCGCTTCAATGCCGGCAAGTTGATGCCGGGCGCCGACCTGCGCCATGCCTGGACGCCCAGCTTCAATCTGCTGGGACACGAATCGCTGATCATGCAACGCAGCGAAATCGGCTCGATCTCGAACGCCATCAAGGACTGCCTGCGCTGCGGTAAATGCAAACCGGTCTGTGCCACCCATGTGCCGCGCGCGAATCTGCTGTACTCGCCGCGCAACAAGATCCTGGCCACCTCGCTGCTGATCGAAGCCTTCCTGTACGAAGAGCAAACCCGGCGCGGCGTGAGCCTGAAGCACTGGGAAGAATTCGAAGATGTGGCCGACCATTGCACGGTTTGCCACAAGTGCTACAACCCCTGTCCGGTCGACATCGATTTTGGCGACGTCTCTATGGAGATGCGCGCACTGCTGCGGCGCATGGGCAAAAAATCGTTCAACCCCGGCACCACCGCCGCCATGTTCTTCCTGAACGCCAAGGACCCACGCGTCATCAAGGCCACGCGCACGGCCATGATAGACCTGGGCTACAAGGCGCAGCGCATGGCGCACGATGTTCTGTCGGTGGCCTCGCGCAAGCAGACGGCCAAGCCGCCCGCCACGCTGGGCAAAGCGCCCATACGCGAACAGGTCATACACTTCGTCAACAAGAAAATGCCCGGCGGCCTGCCCAAGCAAACGGCGCGCAAGCTGCTGGACATCGAAGATCCCGATTACGTCCCTATCATTCGCAATCCGGCCGCCACATCGCCGGACACCGAGGCCGTTTTCTATTTTCCGGGCTGTGGGTCCGAGCGTCTGTTCTCGCAGGTGGGTCTGGCCACTCAGGCCATGCTATGGCATGCCGGCGTACAAACCGTATTGCCGCCCGGCTACCTGTGCTGCGGATATCCGCAGCGCGGCAACGGCATGACCGACAAAGCCGAGAAGATCATTACCGACAACCGGGTGCTCTTCCATCGCATGGCAACCACGCTGAACTACCTGGATATCAAAACGGTGGTGGTCAGTTGCGGTACCTGCTACGACCAATTGGCCGGCTACGAGTTCGAGAAGATATTTCCGGGTTGCCGCCTGATCGACATCCACGAATACCTGCTTGAAAAAGGCATCGACATTCACGGGGTGCAAGGCGTGCGCTATATGTACCACGACCCCTGCCATACACCCATGAAGCTGCAGGATCCGATGAAAACGGTGAAAGCACTGGTGGGCGACAGCGCCATCAAGACGGACCGCTGCTGCGGCGAGTCGGGTACGCTGGCCGTGTCACGCCCCGATATTTCCACGCAAGTGCGTTTTCGCAAGACCGAGGAACTGGCCAAGAATTCGGCCGCGATCCGGGCCGACGGCTACGAAGGCGAAGTCAAAATGCTGACCTCCTGCCCTTCCTGCCTGCAAGGCCTGTCGCGCTACGAAGGCGAGACCGGCATGGAAGCGGACTATATCGTGGTGGAAATGGCGCGCCATATCCTGGGTGCCGACTGGATGCAGGACTACGTACGCGACGCTAACGCGGGCGGTATAGAACGGGTCTTGGTCTAAATTGGGCGGTACGGCCCAGACGCTAAAGAGGCAATCGCCCCCTTTAGCGTCTGCAAGCATTAACGGGCCTTAAGACTCGCCTTCGTCGAAGGCGCATACCGTGTAGATATCCAGGCCGGTATCTTTAAGGGCCTGTGAGCCCCCCAAATAGGGCAAATCGATGATCGCAGCCGCCTCGACTACGTTGGCGCCCAGGCGTTGCAACAGCTTGGAAGCGGCCACCATGGTTCCGCCGGTGGCGATTAAATCGTCGATCAACAACACGCGCTGACCAGGGCGCACCGAGTCGGTGTGCATTTCGACCGAGGCATTGCCGTATTCAAGCGAATATTCTTCGGCCACCGTACGGAAAGGCAGCTTGCCCTTCTTGCGTACGGGTACAAAGCCCAGGTTCAACTCGTAAGCCAGCACCGAGCCCAGAATGAATCCGCGCGCATCGACGCCGGCCACCAAGTCGAGCCGCTGCCGCATATAACGATAGACAAAAAGGTCGATCAACACGCGAAAGGAGCGCGGATCTTGCAGTACCGGGGTAATATCGCGAAACGTCACACCGGGCTTGGGCCAGTCTGGGACGCTGCGTATTGCGCTACGAACATAGACGGCGGGATCAATATGCATTTAAATCGCCAAAAGACAAAGAAATTTCAGAAACAACTATACGCTGCCAGCGGTACGCGAAGTTTACAGGATTGCGGCCGTTACAATTAAAAATCCAGCGCCGTTTCGGCCTGGCAGGGCCAGTCAAGCACCATGCCAGACACGAATACGGCGCTTGTACGTTTAAAATCGTCAGATGGAAAAACAACCTCTTCCCGAGCAGGGTGCCATGCTGGCCTCTGCCCATCGCAGTTTTGCCACCGAAATCGCCGCCTTACAGGCGCTGGACGCCCGCCTGGACGACAGCTTCGAACAGGCCGTGGCCATGGTGCTAGGCTGCCAGGGGCGCATCGTGGTCACCGGTATCGGAAAGTCCGGCCACATCGCCAAGAAAATCGCCGCCACGCTGGCATCCACCGGCACGCCCGCCTTTTTCATGCACGGCGCCGAAGCCATACACGGCGACCTGGGCATGCTGACGCGACAAGACATCGTGCTGGCTATTTCCTATTCCGGCGCGGCACATGAACTTGTGACGATACTGTCAGTCGTAAAACGCATGGGCGCACGCCTGATTTCCATTACCGGGAACCCTCAATCGGAACTGGCACGCAATGCCGACCTGCACCTGGATGCCCACGTGGCCCAGGAGGCTTGCCCCCTGAACCTGGCGCCAACGGCCAGCACCACGGCGGCCTTGGTGCTGGGCGACGCCATTGCCGTGGCCTGCCTGGAAGCCCGTGGGTTCAGCCGCGAAGATTTTGCCCGCTCGCACCCGGGCGGTGCGCTGGGTCGGCGGCTACTTACCTTTGTACGCGACGTAATGCGCCAGGGCGCTGCGCTGCCCATAGTCCACACCGATACGCCGGTGCCCGAGGCCCTGGTCGAAATGTCCTCGAAAGGCATGGGAATGACTATAGTGGTCAACGACGAACAACTACCCGTGGGCATCTTCACCGACGGCGACCTGCGGCGGCTGATTGCCAAGCACGGCGACATCCGCCCGCTGACCGTTGCCCAAGGAATGAGCCGTGACCCCAAGACGGTCGCGCCCGGTGCGCTGGCCATTGAAGCGGCCACACTGATGGATGCAGGCCGGCTGAACCAAATGTTGGTGGTGGACGATACCGGGCTATTATTAGGCGCTTTACATATGCATGACTTACTTGCCGCCAAGGTAATCTGACTATGAAGCTGAACCATGTACCGCATCCCGCCGAAGCGCTGATACTGGCCAAAATATCTTCTACCGTACAAGAGCGCGCCCGCCAGGTGCGCATGATGATCTTCGACGTTGACGGCGTTCTGACCGATGGGCGTCTTTGGTATGGCGAGCACGGCGAAATAATGAAGGGCTTCAATGCGCTGGACGGACACGGCCTGCGCCTGCTCAGAGAAAGCGGTATTACCATCGCGCTGGTCACAGGCCGCGAAGGGCCCATCGTGGCACGCCGCGCAGCCGAACTGGGCATCGCCCTGGTGCACCAGGGGGTACGAGATAAAGCGCAAACCATTACGACCTTGGCGCAAGAACATGGCTACGCCCTGCCGGAAGTCGGCTACATGGGAGACGACATCATCGACCTGACCGCCCTGCAACGCGTTGGCTTCGCGGCCAGCGTACCCAATGCGCCGGCGTATATATCGCAAGTCGCGCACTGGGTAGCATCTGTCCCCGGCGGCTCGGGCGCCGTGCGTGAATGCTGCGATGTCATTCTGGCCGCGCAAGGCAAACTTAGCGCTTTTTTCACTCCGACCGCCACGCGCATGACCGGCGTCATCCAGTAAGCTCATGAAAGAACGCGCGCCTACCTTCATTGCCATTTTGTTGCTGCTGACCCTGGTCGTCGGCACTTGGTGGGCAGCCGACTATGCCCAGCGCGCCATTCCCATCGATCCGCCCCGCCGCATCACCCATGAGCCCGACTCGTGGTCGTCGAACTTCGTCATGGTGCGCACCGACACCACCGGCGTCGCCATCAATCGGCTGGAAGGCGACTATATGCAGCATTATCCCGACGACGATTCCTACGAGATCACCAAGGCCAGGGCCATTGGCCAGCAGCCGGGTTCTCCGATTACCATAGGAACGTCGAATACGGCCATCATGGACCAGGGCGGCGAACGCATCGTCATGAAGGGCAATGCCCACGTGCATAGACTGCCGGATCAGGACAACTCGGCACTCGATGTAAAAAGCCAGCAGCTTACGATCATGCCCGACCAGGATGTGGTCTTTACCGATTTGCCCGCGCGCGTGGTTCAAGGCAAATCCACCATGAACGGCAAAGGTATGCGTTACGATAACAAGACGCGGCAATTGCAGGTGTTTTCAGCGACAGGCGTCAAAATTTCCGGCGAAGAATCCCGGCCCAGCCGCTCCACCCACTCCGGCACGACAGAAAAAAAACCATGAAAGCACTCCGTCACTCCCTTTTTTCCACACAGCTGCTTGCTCTGGCGCTTGTATGCGCGGCCGGCGTGGTTCAGGCCCAGCCTGGCGGCAAGCCAGCCGAAGAGCCCGACACGCTGATCCTGTCCGACACGCTCAATTACGACGACGTCAAGAAAGAAAGCATATTCACCGGCAACGTCATCATGACCCGCGGGCTTATGACGCTGCACTCCGACAAGCTGATCATGCGTGAAGACGCCGAAGGCTTCCAGCACGGAACCGCTACCGTCGGACCGGGCAAGCTGGTTCACATCCGTCAGGAAGACCCCGCAAAATTCGAAGTCATCGAAGCCCAGGGTTTGCGCAGCGAATATAACGGCAAGAAGGAAGAGCTGGAAATGATAGGCCAGGCCGTCATCACCCGCTATGTCTGTGGCAAACCGTTCGACAACGTCAAGGGCGAACGAGTCATTTACAGGCAAAAAACCGACACCTACGAAGCTTACGGCGGGCCCAATTCGGCCGCTAATGGCGGTCGAGTCCGCTCGCTGGCCCAGCCTCGCGCCAAAGCAGATGCGGCAGCCGCCGAATGCAAGAAAAAATCGGCAAGCCGCCAGTAATGCCCCTGACGCTCATAGCGCCACAGCCTCTGTTTATTTGAAAGCAACGATTTATGTTTCCATCCCACAAGCCGAAGTCAGGCGGAACGCGTTCTTCCAGTTCCACCCACGGCAGCCTGCACGCCACCGGCTTGCGTAAAACCTATGGCAAGCGCACGGTCGTACACGACGTATCGCTGTCGGTCGACAGTGGCGAAGTGGTCGGCTTGCTAGGCCCCAACGGGGCCGGCAAGACAACCAGCTTCTACATGATCGTAGGCATAGTCCCCACCGATGCGGGCCGTATCGAAATCGACGGCACGCCCATTACCAGCATGCCCATGCACAAGCGCGCACGGATGGGGCTGTCTTACCTGCCTCAGGACGCGTCGGTATTCCGTCGCCTGACCGTCGAAGAAAACATACGCGCCGTGCTGGAGCTGCAACAGGACGAAAGGGGCGCCCCCTTGTCTTCGTCCAAAATCGGCGAGAACCTGGAGTCGCTGATAGATGAATTGCAAATCGGTCATATCCGGCGCAATACAGCCATTTCCCTATCGGGCGGTGAACGCCGCCGCGTAGAAATAGCGCGAGCCCTGGCCACCCACCCGCGTTTCATTTTGCTGGACGAACCCTTTGCCGGCGTGGACCCAATTGCAGTCATCGAAATTCAACGTATTGTGCACTTCCTGAAAAGCCGCAATATCGGCGTGCTTATCACCGATCACAACGTACGTGAAACCCTGGGCATATGCGACCGCGCCTACATCATCAGCGAAGGCAAGGTATTGACCAACGGCCATCCCAGCGAAATCATCGACAACGAAGCCGTGCGCAAGGTTTATCTGGGCAAAAACTTCCGCATGTAGCCATGCGAGCTTGATTTACTTTGCATAATCTATACACTGAAATCATTACCAATTCATTAAAAGGAGAAAACCCTATTTACCAAGCTGCGCTACGGCGCAATCTGTTTTCTTTGCAAGGAGATTTCAATATGAACCTGAGCATCAGCGGTCGTCACCTGGAAGTAACCCCCGCCATTCGGGAATATGTAACAAACAAGATGGCGCGAGTCGCGCGACATTTTGACAATGTCATAGACACACAGGTCATACTATCGATAGAGCGTCTGAATCACACCGCCGAGGTCACCATGCGGCTGCGCGGCAAAGACATACACTGCGAGGCCATTGACGAAAATCTCTATGCAGCCATTGATCTGCTGGCCGACAAAATCGACCGCCAGGTCATCAAGTACAAAACCAAGATACAAAATCACGCCCACGAGCCTGTTAAGCGGCAAGAAGTTAGCGCCGTCGAATAACACTCGACCCCAGTTTCGCGCCCCACTGGCAAAAGCCGGTCACTTGTAGTTAAAAGCGCGCGCACGAACTGGCATCCGGCCTCAATCGCCCCGTGTGATTGGGGCCTTAGTTATGCTAGTGTCCTGTTTGGTTAGTTGTACACTTATATTCGGATGCATGGGCTTGCTAGGCAAGGCGCGAACCGCAGTGATAGCCGTAGCTATCGCGAGGATTTGCAACGCAGCATGGCGAGTCCAGGCGCCGAAGATAAGTATGCGAATTAACCAAACAGGACACTAGGTTTATAAGAACATGGCAAAGCCCATATAATGACTCCTATGAACTTATTGTCGCGTATCTTGCCGCTTTCAAATGTTGTGCTTGATCTGGCTGTTACAAGCAAAAAACGGGCATTCGAACAAGCCGGCCTGCTCTTCGAAAATCATCACGGCATCGCCCGAACTGCTGTTTTTCATAGCCTTATCGCCCGCGAACGGCTGGGCTCGACAGCGCTGGGCCACCATGTGGCCGTACCCCACGGCCGCATCAAAGACCTGAAAGAGCCCTGCGCCGCCTTCATCCGCCTGGCTGACCCGGTACGCTTTGACACCACCGACGGGCGCATGGCCAACCTGCTGTTTATCCTGCTTGTGCCCGAAACCGCCACGCAGTTACACCTGGATCTTCTGGCCGAAATCGCCCGCCTGATGTCCGACGCCGGCCTTCGACAGTCGCTGGCCACAGAAACCGATCCGGCCCTCATCCACCAGTTGCTGACCGGCACGCCGGCCTAAGACCATCGCCCGCCATGCTCACCATCCAAGAACTTGTCAGCGACAACGCCGATAAAATTTCATTTACCTGGATCGCCGGCCTGGGCGCGGCCCATCGGCTTATACCCGATCTGGGCATGTCGGGCGCCGATCTGGTTGGCCACCTGAACCTGATCCACCCCTCGCGCATACAAGTCTTCGGCGCAGAAGAGCTGTCCTACTACACGCGTTTCGACGTCAAACGCCGCCTGCACCACCTGGAAGACCTTGTGTCGGGTGGTGTTCCGGCCATCTTGCTGGCCGACAGCATGCCGGCCCCCGAAGATCTCACCGATTTCTGCAACCAGCAGCAGATTCCGCTGCTGTCCACCGCTATCGACGCCGCCCAGCTTATCGATCTGCTGCGCATCTATTTAGGAAAAAGGCTGGCGCCCAAGACCACCGCACACGGCGTATTCATGGACGTGCTTGGCCTGGGTGTGCTTATTACCGGCGAATCCGGCCTGGGTAAAAGCGAACTGGCGCTGGAACTGATTTCGCGCGGTCATGGACTGGTCGCCGACGATGCGGTCGAGCTTTCACGCACCGCCCCCAACATGATAGAAGGCCAGTGTCCATCGCTGCTGCAAAACCTTCTTGAGGTTAGGGGCCTTGGACTGCTGGACATTCGCACCATTTTCGGAGAAACCTCGGTTCGCCGGAAAATGAAACTCAAACTCGTCGTGCAGCTTATTCGCTCGACGCCCGATGCCTTCGAGCGCCTTCCCGTGCAGGATCAAACCGAAGACATACTGGGCATACCCATACGCCGTGTCATGTTGCAAGTGGCGGCCGGACGTAACCTGGCTGTGCTGGTTGAAGCCGCCGTGCGCAACACGATACTGACGCTGCGTGGCATAGACACCATGGGCGAATTCATCGAACGGCAGGCCATCGCCATTATGGAAAGCAGCCGCCAAGAATAGGAGCACCCTTTCGTCATGCTCAAGATTGTGCTTATCACAGGAATTTCAGGCTCAGGAAAATCAGTCGCGCTGCGACTGCTCGAAGATGCCGGCTATACCTGCGTCGACAACCTTCCAGTACGTTTTCTGCACGATTTCATTGCAAGCACACGGGAAAGCGAGCTTGAACGCGTCGCCGTCGCCATCGACGTGCGTTCGCCGGGCGAGCTGGCCGAACTGCCCGACGTCATTACCAGCCTGCGCGCCATGGGCACGGCCTTTCGGGTCATTTTCCTGGATGCCAACGACCACACCTTGCAGCAGCGCTATTCCGAGTCGCGGCGGCGCCATCCCCTTACAGATCGTCTGCAAAAAGGCGGCAAATCCCCCTCTCTGCAAGAGTGCATAGACACCGAACGCGAACTGCTGGCCCCGTTGCGCGAGCAAGAGCACGTTATCGACACGTCCGACCTGACCCCCGGCCAGCTACGCGCCTGGGTGCGCGACCTGGTGCAGGCCGATAGGGCGCCCGTCGTGCTGACTTTCGAATCGTTCGCCTACAAGCGCGGTGTGCCCGGAGACGCCGACCT
>DATCYE010000096.1:0-3915 GCA_036570485.1 Pusillimonas sp.
GCTCAACCAGCAGACCGACCAGCCGATCATGCACGCTGCGCTGGACAAACAGACGCGAACCGGCCACGCAGGACTGGCCGCTGCCTTCGAAAATGCCACCCATTATGTTTTCCACGGCTGCCTCAAGATTGGCGTCCTCGAACACAATATGGGGCGATTTGCCGCCCAACTCGAGTGCAGCGGGAATCAAACGTTGGGCCGCGACGACACCAATGGCGCGACCGCTGGCCGTGCCGCCGGTGAAGGACACCATGCGCACGCCAGGATGCTCGACCAGCGCCTTGCCGGTGATCGCTCCGTTACCGGTCAGCACATTCAAGATGCCGGGAGGCAGACCGGCCTGCAGGGCAACCTCACCGAGCAGCAGCCCCGCCGAAGGGGTGACTTCGGACGGCTTAAGAATTACCGCATTTCCAGCGGCGAGGGCCGGCGCAATCTTTTGCGCTTCCATGGTCATGGGCGAGTTCCAGGGCGTAATCGCCGCAACGACCCCATAGGGTTCGTAAGCCGTCATGGAAAGGTAATTCCCACGAGGCGGTGTAATTTCAGCTCCCTGGGTCTCGCAGACGGCCGCAAAATAGCGGAAGGTCGCCGCGGCGCTGCCGGCCTGGGCCTTGCACTCGCTCCACACTTTGCCGTTTTCCAGCATCTGCGCCCGGGCAAATTCGTCCGCGCGCTCTGTAATCAGCGAGGCAATACGCATAAGGATCTGAGCACGCATGTGCGGCAACATATCTTTCCAAGCAGCCAGTTTCGCCGCCGTGCGGGCGGACGCCACCGCCGCATCGACATGTTCCCGCAAGGCCGTCGACACCCGAAAATTGACCTCGCCCGTAGCCGGATTCACCGACTCAAAGGACTCGACGCTATGGGATATCCATTCGCCGTCGATCAAAAATGGTTTTGGGTCTGAGCCCGCTTGCTGCGACATAAAGTGTTGCCTCCGTGGATAAAAAATCGCGCTATGTTCGCCATGTGAATCACCGTTCTTTCTGGCGAACCACTCGTTCTATTTTTATTATCGATAAGCCTATTTTTTATGTCAAGGGAAACTTACAGGCGAAGAAGAAAGCCTGAGCTCCATGGTTGTCGGAGCCAGAGAATGGATTGACACGCCACGCAAAAGAGTGACAAAATTACATTAATAGAACATTAGTTCTTCTAGAAAGAACACAATAGGTCGTCGCGGCATCTTCGGGATCCGGTCAGCCAAGAAAAGGAGAGAAGTCACATGAAATTCAATACATTCCTGGCCGCGGCCAGCCTGGGCTGTGCCGCCCTTACGGGTAGCGCTATGGCGCAGACTTACCCCACCCAGCCCATCAATCTTTTTGTACCCTATGCCGCAGGCGGAGCCACCGACGTTATCGCCCGCCTGCTCGCAACCGACTTGTCCAAAGAGCTTGGGCAACCGATCGTTGCCGTGAACAAGCCAGGCGCCGGCACCACGCTGGCTGCGTCCGAAATAGCCCGATCCAAGCCGGATGGCTACTCGCTGTACATGACTACCGCGGCGCATACCATCAGTGCCAGCCTATACAACAACCTGCGCTACGACCCCATCAAGGACTTTGCTCCCATTACCCTGGTTGCCCGGATTCCGATCGTGCTGGTTGTGAGACCATCGCTCAACGTCAAGACGCTGGCCGAATATATCGACTACGCGAAGAAGGGCGGCGCGGGCGTGTCGGTGGGCTCACCTGGCAATGGATCTCCTCAGCATCTGGCATCGGCGCTCTTCAAAGCGCGCACCGGTACCGATCTTTTGCATATCCCATACCGTGGTGACGCGCCGCTGATCAACGACCTGCTTTCGGGTTCTGTCGAGTCGTCGTTCATTACCCTTTCGGCAGCGCTGCCTCATATACAGTCCAAGGGCCTGCGGGCTATTGCTATCGCCAACCCAACCCGCATCAATGCCATCCCCAACGTACCCACGATGACGGAAGCCGGCCTTGACGGATTCAACGCCGCCACCTGGTTCGGCCTGTTCGGCCCCGCCAACATCGATGCCTCCATCCAGAACACCTTGCATCAAGCCAGCAGCAAGGTCATCACGATTCCGGAGTTCACCCAGCGCATCGAGAATATGGGCGGCCAGATCGCAAACCTGGGGCCAGAGGAATTCCGCAACTACGTCAAGATGGAATCCGAGCAATGGGCCAAAGCAGTCGAGGTTTCCGGAGCTCGCGTGGACTAATGGTTAGTCCACGCCCCCGCCTTGCCGGGGCGGCTCATGCAGCAATACGGTATCCCGGTCATCCTTGTGCGCCGGGTATCTTTCCATAACCAGGGGATCATGCCCCGGTATGATGTGATCCGGGCTTGCCGCCGCCGACTCAAGGCGCGCATAGCCGGAGAGCATGTCGGCGACATTATGCACAATCGGGAATGGCCGCTGGCGTTCCATGTTCTCGTAGTAATGCGAGGCATCGGACGCCAGCACCACCCAGCCCCGCTGCGTATTCACACGTACCGACTGCAGGCCTTTTGTGTGGCCGCCTATCTTCAGCAAGCTGACTCCCGGCGCAAGCTCTGCATTACCGTCGTGGAATACCACTCGATCTTCGTAAACATTGCGAACCAGCGTCACAACATCGTCAACCGAGTAAGCATGCCGCATGGGTTCGAAGCACATGCAGCGCCCTGTTGCGTATTCGACCTCGGCATCCTGTATATGGAATCGCGCCTGCGGCAGCTTATCCAAATTGCCCGCATGATCGTAATGAAGGTGGGTAATGACTACATCGCTGACGTCTTCAAGGTGCGCACCGATGGCACGCAGGGCTTCGATTGGGCAGCGTAGCAGTTCGCGATTCCGCTTCTTCGCGGTCTCTGCATTGAAACCCGTATCGATCAATATCAACCGACCCGGCGCGCGCAATAGCCACACGAAAAAATCCATGGGCATGGGACCGTCATGCGGATCGCCTCCGATGAAATTGTCCCGCCGTATGAGCGGCATGCGCGCATAGCGGATGGCAAATACTTCGTATTCCGGCAATACATTCAGGGGACTCATCGCGTCAAACTCCAAGATATGCTTTCTGGACAAATGGATCAGCCAGCAAATCGGCTCCATTTCCGGCGCGAACGATTTCGCCGTTCTCCAGGGCATAGGCATGATGCGCCAGGCGCAACGCCAATCGGGCGTTCTGTTCGACCAGTACGATAGACATGTTCTTCTCGCGGTTGATGCGTTCGATGGCTTGAGCGATTTCGAAGACGATCTTAGGCGCAATGCCCAGCGACGGCTCATCCAGCATCAGCAGCTTGGGGTTGGCCATCAGGGCGCGGCCTATGGCCACCATCTGCTGCTCTCCGCCCGATAATGAGCCCGCCAGTTGCTTGCGGCGTTCCCGCACGCGGGGAAACAGCGTATAGATTTCATCCAGTATGCGGGTGATCACTGATTTGGATTGGACACCATGCGCACCGGTCAATAGATTGTCCTGCACGGTCATGCGTCCGAACAGGCGCCGCCCTTCAGGCGACAAGGCGATGCCGGCCTGGACTCGGGCAGCCGGCCCCATGGATGTGATGTCCCGGCCTTCGAAACGCAGGGTTCCGGACGCCGGAATCATCAGGCCGATAATAGCTTTCAAGGTCGTGCTCTTGCCTGCGCCATTAGAGCCGACCAGCGCCACGATCTGCCCCTGATCGACTGAAAAACTGATTTTACGGACAGCTTCGAGGCGGCCATACGATACGGTAAGATCTTGTGCTTCAAGCATGGGCATAATCAGGCGCTCCCAAGTAGGCTTCGACGACGGCCGGATTCTGTCGTATTTCCATCGGCGAGCCTTCGGCGATTTTCTCGCCCTGCACCAGAACGACGATCCGCTCGCACAGCTCCATAACCAAAGCCATATGGTGTTCGACCAGTAGTAGCGTCAACCCGTGTTCATCGCTTAG
>DATCYE010000097.1:0-7661 GCA_036570485.1 Pusillimonas sp.
TCAATATGTCGCGCGACATCGCGCTATGGAAGAACCCCAATGGCCTGACCGAAGACGAGCGCCGCATCGTCAAACGCAACCTGGGGTTCTTCGTTACCGCCGACTCGCTTGCCGCCAACAACATCGTACTGGGCACATACCGGCACATCACCGCACCGGAATGCCGTCAGTTCCTGTTGCGTCAGGCCTTCGAAGAAGCCATACATACGCACGCCTATCAGTACATCGTCGAAAGCCTCGACCTGGACGAAGCCGAGATCTTCAACGCGTACAACGAAGTTCCATCCATCCGTGCAAAAGATGAATTCCTTATCCCCTTCATCGATGCAATTGCCGATCCCAACTTCAAAACCGGCACGCCGCAAGCCGACCAAACGCTGCTTAAATCGCTGATCGTTTTCGCTTGCCTGATGGAAGGCTTGTTCTTTTATGTTGGTTTTACGCAAATACTTGCCTTGGGTCGTCAAAACAAAATGACGGGTGCTGCCGAGCAGTACATGTACATCTTGCGCGACGAATCCATGCACTGCAATTTCGGCATCGATCTGATCAACACGATCAAACTCGAGAACCCTCATTTGTGGACGGCACAGTTCCGCGAAGAGATGCGCGAATTGTTCAAACAGGCTGTAGACCTTGAATATGCTTACGCTGAGGACACCATGCCGCGCGGCGTGCTCGGTCTGAATGCCTCGATGTTCAAATCCTATTTGCGTTTCATCGCCAATCGTCGCTGCCAGCAAATCGGTCTTGAAGCGCTTTTTGCGCAGGAAGAAAATCCGTTTCCATGGATGGCCGAGATGATAGACCTGAAGAAAGAACGCAACTTTTTTGAGACACGAGTCATCGAATATCAAACCGGCGGAGCATTAAGCTGGGAATAATGCTTGGAAGACAGAGGAAGCTTACGTTAGACTCTAGGCGTGCGAAGACTAAGTGCTTTGCACGCTTGCGCCATTTGAGATGGGTCGCACCCTTTTAGTGGGGGCCATATCAAATGGGTGGACGTTCTCTTCGACTCGATCTCAAGGAGCATTACTATGGCAACAGCCAAAAAGGCCGCAAAAAAACCGGCCGCCAAAAAAGCTGCACCGGCCAAGAAAGCAACACCCGCTAAAAAAGTCGCTGTAAAAAAACCTGTAGTCGCCAAAAAAGCTGCTGCCAAGAAGTCCACTGCAGTTGCTAAGAAAGCCGTTGCTAAAAAAGTAGTCGCTAAAAAGGCTGTAGCCAAAAAAGCGGTTGCTAAAAAAGTAGTGGCTAAAAAGGCTGTAGCTAAGAAAGCGGTAGCCAAAAAAGTAGTGGCTAAAAAAGCCGTTGCTAAAAAGGCAGTCGCTAAAAAAGCAGTGGCCAAAAAGGCCGTAGCAAAAAAAGTAGTCGCCAAGAAAGCCGTCGCTAAAAAAGCGGTAGCTAAAAAGGCACCTGCCAAAAAGACGGTAGCCAAGAAGGCTGCGCCCGCCAAAAAGGCTGTGGCAAAGAAAGCGGTTGCTAAAAAAGCGCCGGCCAAAAAAGCGGTAGCCAAAAAGGCAGTTGCCAAGAAAGCAGTAGCTAAAAAAGCGCCTGCTAAAAAGGCTCCAGCCAAAAAGGCAGCCCCGGCCGCTAAAAAAGCTGCGCCCGCCAAAAAGGCCAGCGTGAAGAAAGCCGCTCGTGCCACCAAGGCGGCAACGCCGGCACCCGCAGCAAAGAAAACCATCAATCCGGCCGCATCGTGGCCCTTCCCTACCGGCGGCCGCCCTTAAGCCCGCTCTTGCCACCCGCCTTGCGGCGGGCGCGGCATAGGGATGCAATGCGTTTTCTGCATCACAGTACTAACTGCCCGACTTGTTCGGGCAGTTTTTTTATGAGCCTCGTCCTTTCAAGACCGGCATCTTTCGCCCGCAGGCCGAGCATGCGACAATGGCGCTTCTGAAATCACACGTAGCCCAACCATGTTCAGCGACGCCCTGCATTTCATCCTCAATATCGTTTTTTCACTATTCGGTATCGCACTGATCATCCGCGCATGGATCTATGCCATACGCCTGCACCCCTTCAATCCTTATTCCCAGGCCGTGCTGCGCGTTACCGACTGGCTGATCCAGCCTATACGCAAGATCGTGCCGCCCGGCAACCGTATCGACTGGTCCAGTTTAGTTGCCTGCTGGCTGACCGCCCTGGTGTTTCTGCTGTTGACATGGTGGGTGCTTACCGGCCAGTTGCCTCTACTGGACAGCCTGCTGCCCGCCTTGCTTGCGGCCGTATTTACAGTGCTCAAATGGGCATTCAATCTTATCTTGTGGCTTACCCTGATACAGGCCATTTTGTCTTGGGTAAATCCGCTGGCGCCCATCATGCCGGTGCTGCATACCTTAACCGCCCCTCTGCTTGATCCCATCCGCCGTATTCTTCCCAATCTGGGGGGGCTGGACCTTTCACCGCTGGTGCTGCTGGTCATCGCACAGGTGGCCATGATGTTCCTGCAGCACTTCGCATTCAGGCTATTTGGGGTTTGATGTCAACGCGCGCAAGCGCACATGAAGCAGCACCTGACGGGCATGCATAAAAAAGGGCCGATTCACAGGAATCGGCCCTTTTTGTTTTGCGTGATGCCGCAAAACCCAGCCTTACATGGGAACGACGCGGGTCGGGCCGTTGCCGCTGATCAGACGCACGCGCTGCCCCGGAGCGATGGCCACGTCGGCCGCCTGAGCAATAACCCGGGTCTCGCCGTTATCGAGACGCACCGTGATCTCAAGACCCTTGGTCTTTCCGACCTGGTTCTCGACTGCATTGCCGGCCACGGCGCCCAATATGCCGCCGCCTATGGTGGCCAGTACATTGCCCGTGCCGCCGCCTATCGTGCTGCCTGCCACGCCGCCCAGCGCACCGCCGGCCAGAACACCTGCCCCGCTACTGCGTTCTTTCTGGATGGTGACGTTACGCACGGCCTCGACCGTGCCGATGCGCACGACCTGCTCGCGTTGCGCTTGACCATAGGTGTATACCGAAGAGGAGGCGCTATCGTTGGCGCAACCCGACAACACCGCCAGCGAGCCGAGCAGGGCAACTGCTGCCAAAGTACGAATTGAACGTGTACCTGCTAACTGCTTGTGAACCACACTCATGGAAAACTCCTTTGAAACTAATGCCGGGCTTCGAACAAGCCGACCTTGGACCAAGAATCAAGCCAACAGGCTCACGCCATAATGCTGGCCTAGAGCAGCGCCGATGTCGGCACGGGTGGGGCGATGATTCTGGGGGCCTCTGGAACCGATTTTAAAGCTCCCCATCACATTCGCCAAACGACATGCATCGACCAGGCTCCAGTTTTGGGTAAGTCCATAAAGCAATCCGGCCCGATGGGCGTCGCCGCAACCAGTGGGGTCGACCACCTCTTTGGCCTTGACCGGATCAATATGGGTTTGCTGGCCATCGGCATACAGCGTTGCGCCTTCCGCGCCGCGCGTCACGATAACCGCCTGCAAACCGCTGGCAATGTCTTGCATGCTACGGCCCGTACGCTGCTCGACAATACTTGCTTCGTACTCGTTGGCCGTAAGAATCTGGGCCAGCTTCAACATTTCGTTGATGTCGTCGCCGGAAAATAGCGGCATCGCCTGGCCCAGGTCGAAAATAAAGGGAATGCCCTTAGCATGCATGCGGCGGGCATGCGCGAACATACCGTCTTTTGCATCCGGCGCCACAATGCCCCAAACTGCGTCGCAAGCGCTCAGATCGTTCTCGGCCGAGTGCGTCATGGCGCCCGGGTGAAACGATGCGATCTGATTGTTGTCCAGATCAGTGGTAATGAAACACTGCGGAGTGAACATATCGGCCAGCACGCGTATCAAGCTGGTGTCTATGCCCAGTTGCTGCATATAAACGATATAGTCGCTGGCATCGGCGCCCACCGTACCCACCGGCACGGGGTTGCCGCCAAGCAAGCGCAGGTTGTATGCGATATTGCCCGCGCAGCCGCCATACTCCTTGCGCATCGTGGGCACGAAAAACGATACGCTGAGCGACTGTATGCTGTCAGCCAGAATATGGTCCTTGAAGTGTCCCTCGAACACGGCGATGGTATCGAACGCCACAGACCCGCAAACCAAAACCTTGTCAGACATTGCCATCCTTATTGAAAAAATTTCTCTAGTTGATATCCGTTGATCTTTAAGCCCTTCAACGCAATCGGAACGCTTATCGAAACCTCGCTGTCCGCCGGAAACGCCTGAGCCAGGACATCCGGCTCCAAGTAGCTTTGGGGAGGGAGGTTCTTGCGAACCATCAGCGTGCCCGAAAAATCCTTCAGGTCCAGCACCAGGGTGGGCCATTCCTGCGGCTTGTCGTAGGTATTTCGCAATGTCAGTTGCAAGACCATGGAGTCAGAGCCCGCCGCAGCGGCTTTACCGGATGCGCCATTAGCCGCCGCGTCCGGCCCCGCACGCAGCGACGAACTCATGATGGAAATCGCGTCGATCTTGCGTGCATACGGGACTTTGCAATGCAAAGGCTGACAGGCACGCTCCAGGACGGGCCGCAAGAACGTCACCTGGTTGGCGATCTGGGCACGATAAACATATGCCAATTGGGCCAGCAAAAAAAACAGCCCTATAACAACTAGTGCGGCCCAGAAAAACCGCAAGGGACCACGGCCTGGCGGCATGCCGTCATCGAGAAAAACGGTTGTAGCGGTCTCGTCCGAACCCAAGGCCGGATGGCGAGGTTCGGCATAAATCTGCGAGGTGTAACCCTCGTCGCGCCGGCGTATCTGCGGCAATCCGATGGCGGGCTCTTGCCCTGGGCCGGTAGAGGCCTGCCCTATTACCGGCTCGGATTTGGATTGGGGCGGGCTTAAAGGCTCGCCCACGCGAAAGACGGGATCTGCCCCCTGGCGACTGCCCGCCTGAGAGCCCGTTGAAATCGTGAACGGATCGTGCGTCTGGCTTCGCGGTATTTCGACATTGACCGGTACGGTGTGGCTTGCCGCTTGCGGCGATTCGGCGCGCAAGGACTCTGCGCCCGACGCCGGACGTTGCCGCAGGACGCTGGGCGGGGCTAGGCCGCCTGACGGCTCTTGGGGCGTGGACGAGGGCGATACTACGGCCTCGTAGCCATCGAAAATGTGGGCGCAATTGACGCAACGAATGTAGCCCTTGCGCAACTGCAACTGCTGCAAGCTAGCCAAAAACGTAGTGCCGCATTGCGGGCAACGCGTAGACAAATCCATAGCGTGAATCGTAACAGGTACTAGGCGGAACGCCGGCCATGCAGGCACACCCAGCCTTCACGGGCGCGCCATACATCCATTTCCAGCCAAGGGGCATACGCCTTGGCAACTTCTTGGGCCTGGCGCTCCAGCACCCCCGACAATACCAGGTGCCCGCCGGGCGCCACCCGATTGGCCAGCATGGGTGCAAGCACCTTCAGGGGATTGGACAATATATTAGCCACTACCAGCTGAAACTGCCCGTCGGGAAGTGCGTCGGGCAGCATGGCTTCCAGTTCTACCCGGTTGACCTTTGCATTGTAGCGGGTGGACTGCACGGCCTGTTCATCGATATCGACGGCCAGCGTGACGCCCGTTCCCAGCATTTTTGCGGCAATCGCCAAAATGCCCGAGCCGCATCCATAGTCCAGCACGGTCTCGCCACCCTGCACATTGGCGGACA
The DNA here is from genome assembly GCA_036570485.1 of Pusillimonas sp. GTDB lineage: Bacteria > Pseudomonadota > Gammaproteobacteria > Burkholderiales > Burkholderiaceae_B. The sequence continues at coordinate 5,646 of DATCYE010000097.1, forward strand.
GCCATTCCAGGCACAAATGTGTGGTGGGGTGACTGCCGGTGCCAAATGCCAGGCCGGGATCCAATTCGATATGGACCAGCCCGTCTGGGGCCGTGCCATCCTGGGCCACGGGAACATCGGGGTTGTCGCGATGCCAGCTGGGCACGATCCAGATCCGGTCGCCCACCTGTATGGGCTGGAATTGCGCCTGCGTCAAGCGCACCCAGTCGGCATCGGGAACCTCGCGCAGCATCCAGTCGCCGCCACGAAAGTCGCCCGCCCCTGATTCGCGCAGTTGCTCTAGCACCTGCTCTGGGTCCAGACCATCGGGCAGCAGGGCCACGACCCGATTGTTTTGCCATGCCTGCACATCGGGTTCGAGCCCAGGCTCGCCGAAAAGAGGCTGCTCGGCATCGGTGTCGCCATCGGCGTCCTCGACCGATACCGATAATACGCCCGCTTCGATCAAGGCATCCGACAGCGCCTCGGCCTGTGCCTCGAGGCAGATAAGCACGAGTTCGCGCATAGTTTCTTCCATCAGTAAAACAGGGGCCATGCCCCTGTTCGTGTAGCAGGCGGCCGTATGGCCTAGGGCCGCTGCGCCAGCTTTTGTTCCAAATAGTGGATACTGGTGCCGCCTTCGACAAAGCGCGCATCCTGCATCAGCTCGCGATGCAGCGGAATATTGGTCTGCACGCCTTCGACGATCATTTCCGACAGTGCGATTTCCATCCGCGCTATGGCCTGCTGGCGTGTATCGCCATAGGTAATGAGCTTGGCGATCATAGAGTCGTAATTGGGTGGCACCGTATAGCCGGCAAACACGTGTGAATCCATGCGTACGCCGGGCCCGCCTGGCGTATGCCAGTTGGTGATGCGCCCCGGACTGGGCGTGAATTTGAAAGCGTCTTCGGCGTTGATGCGGCATTCAATGGAATGCCCCTTGATCTGCACATCGCGCTGGCGCAGGGTGAACTTCTCGCCGGCGGCGATCAGAATCTGCTGCTGCACCAAGTCGATACCCGTGATCATTTCGGTAACGGTATGTTCGACCTGAATACGCGTATTCATTTCTATGAAGAAAAACTCGCCATTTTCGTACAGGAATTCGAAGGTGCCGGCGCCACGGTAATTGATCTTGCGGCAGGCCTCGGCGCAACGCTCGCCGATGCGCTCGATCAGGCGGCGGGCGATGCCCGGCGCGGGAGCTTCCTCGATGACTTTCTGGTGGCGGCGCTGCATGGAGCAATCGCGCTCGCCCAGCCAGATGGCGTTGCGACCGCCGTCGGCCAGCACCTGGATTTCGATATGGCGAGGATTCTCGAGGAATTTCTCCATATATACTTCCGGATTATTGAAGGCCGCGCCCGCTTCATTGCGGGTCATGGCAACCGCGTTCAAGAGTGCCGCCTCGGTGTACACGACACGCATGCCGCGCCCACCGCCGCCGCCCGCCGCCTTGATGATGACGGGGTAGCCCACTTCTTGCGCGATACGCATGATCTCTTGCGGGTCTTCAGGCAGAGCGCCTTCGGACCCGGGCACCACCGGCACGCCGGCTTCGATCATGGAGCGCTTGGCGCTGACCTTGTCGCCCATCAGCCGGATGGTTTCGGGACGCGGCCCGATGAACACGAAACCGCTTTTCTCGACCCGGTCGGCGAAATCGGCGTTTTCGGACAGGAAGCCGTAGCCCGGGTGGATGGCCTCGGAATCGGTGACTTCGGCCGCCGAGATGATGGCGGGCATGTTCAGGTAGCTTTCGCGCGACGGCGCCGGCCCGATGCACACGGACTCGTCGGCCAGGCGCACGTACTTGGCGTCGCGGTCGGCCTCGGAGTGCACGACCACCGTCTTGATGCCGAGCTCGCGGCAGGCGCGTTGGATGCGCAGCGCAATCTCGCCGCGGTTGGCGATCAGGATTTTTTCAAACATAGGTGCATTCAGCCAATGACGAACAACGGTTGGCCGTATTCGACGGGTTCGCCGTTTTCGACGAGGATCTCTTTGATGACGCCGGACTTGTCGGCCTCGATT
>DATCYE010000098.1:0-4654 GCA_036570485.1 Pusillimonas sp.
CTGCCCATCTTCAACGCGGGCGCCCTTAATGCCCGCCTGGACAGCAAGCGTGCCGAGCGCGACCTGGCCATCGCAAACTACAACCAGACACTACTGACCGCCGTGCGTGAAGTAGCCGATGCCACAACGGCAATGCGCGCGTTGCACCAGCAGACAGTCGATCAAGCTGCCAGTCTTCGAGCAATCACCTCGGCCTACGACATTGCCGTAAAACGCTACAAATCCGGCCTGGGCAATTTCGTGCAAGTGTTGCTTGCACAAAACGAAGTACAGAAACAGGCCATTCTGAATACCGACATGCTTGTGCGCGCCTACAACCTGGACGCGCAGCTGGCCACCGCGCTGGGCGGCGGCTACAACAAAACGACGACCACACACTGAAACACGAGAACCCGACATGACTACCGCAACCCCATCGGCTTCCAAACGCAAACCCCTGCTGATCATTGCCGCACTTGTTTTTATCCTTATAGGCGTCGCCTATGCAATCTGGTGGGCCATCTTCGCCGCCAACTACGAGTCCACCGACGATGCCTATGTGCATGGGAACCTGGTGCAGGTGACATCGCAAATTCCAGGTACCGTGATCGGCATCGGCGCCGACGATACGCAAACGGTGCGCAAGGGCAGCCTGCTGGTCGAGCTGGACCCCAGCGACACCCGCATCGCGCTGGCCCAGGCTGAAGCTGCCCTGGCGCAATCGGTGCGGCACACCCGCGGCATCTTTGTCCAGAACGATGCCCTTGAGGCGGATGTCGCCGTGCGTCGGGCGGATATCGAACGCGCGCAGGTCGATCTGGCCAAGGCGCGCAGCGATCTGAAACGGCGACAAACGTTGGCCCATTCCGGTGGCGTCAGCGGCGAAGAAATCCTGCATGCGCAGACGGCGGTCAAGGCCGCACAATCGGGTCTGGCCCAGGTGCAGGCCGCGCTGGCCGCGGCGCAGGCCAAGCTGGAAACCAATCAGGCGCTAACGGCCCACACCACGGTGGCCGCGCACCCAGACGTCATGCAGGCGGCCGACCAGTTGCGCAAAGCCTTGCTGGCCAACAGCCGCACTCGCTTGCCCGCGCCAGTGGATGGCCTGATTGCACAACGCTCGGTCCAGGTCGGACAACATGTCGCGCCCGGCACTCCTCTGATGACCATCGTGCCACTGGGTCAGTTATGGGTCGAAGCCAACTTCAAGGGAGGCCAGTTGCGGCATATGAAGCCCGGCCAGAACGCCACACTGACGGCCGACCTGTACGGTGGCGACGTCGTCTACCACGGAAAAATCGAAGGTCTGGCCGCCGGCACCGGCAGCGCGTTCGCACTATTGCCGGCGCAAAACGCCAGCGGTAACTGGATCAAAGTGGTCCAGCGTGTTCCCGTCAGGATAGCCCTGGATCCCAAAGAGCTGGCTGCGCACCCGCTGCGGGTCGGCTTGTCCATGCAAGTGGAAGTCGAACTATCGGAGCCTGCGGAAAATAACGCCGCCACCGGCAACACGGGCTTCAAAACCAGCGTGTTCACCGATACCAGCGATAAGACCGATGCCCTGATTCGTAAAATCATCAACGAAAACCTTGGATCATGAGCTCCACCGATACCATCGACATCGCCGAGACCAAAGCGCCGCCGCCACCGCCTGCGGCAGCGCCCTACCCGCCGCTGGAAGGCCGGGCCCGGGTATTCGGCACCATCGCATTGTCTGCCGCCGTTTTCATGGACGTGCTGGACTCCTCGATTGCCAATGTTTCAATACCGACTATCGCCGGCGACCTGGGCGTTAGCGCCACGCAAGGCACCTGGGTAATCACCTCGTTCGCCGTCGCCAACGCCATCACCGTACCCTTGACGGGCTGGGTGACCCAACGCTTCGGGCAGGTGCGGCTGTTCGTCCTGTCGGTGTTGTTGTTCGTGGTCTCGTCATGGCTGTGTGGATTCGCCTGGTCCCTGGAGTCGTTGGTGGCCTTCCGCGTACTACAAGGCGCGGTGGCAGGCCCCATGATCCCCTTATCGCAATCGTTGATGCTGGGCACCTACCCAAAGGACAAGGCCGGCATGGCGCTGGCCTTGTGGTCCATGACCATTCTGGTCGGGCCGGTAGCCGGCCCCCTGCTTGGCGGGTGGATCTCCGACAACTACAACTGGCCATGGATTTTCTACATCAACGTGCCGGTCGGCCTGCTTGCCGGCTGGGCCTCGTGGCAGCTGTACAAACACCGCGACTCACCACGCACGCACCGGCCCATTGACACTGTAGGACTGGGCTTGCTGGTGCTGTGGGTGGGCGCGTTACAGCTGATGCTGGACAAAGGCAAAGAGCTGGACTGGTTTGCCAGCAGCGCCATCACCACCATGGCGGTTGTGGCGGTTGTTTCCTTTGTGTTCTTTATTATCTGGGAGCTGACCGCCGAACACCCTGTTATCGACCTGACGCTATTCAAGTACCGCAACTTCACGTCGGGGGTGATCACCATTTCGGTGGGCTACGGACTCTTCTTCGGAACGGTGGTGCTGCTGCCCCTGTGGATGCAAAGCACTCTGGGATATACGGCAACCTACGCGGGCATCGCCTCGGCCCCGGTCGGCATCCTGGCCATCATCATGTCGCCCATGGTGGGGAAAATGCTGTCCAAGCATGATCCACGCATGATCGCCACTTTCGCCTTCGTGGTCTTTGCGCTTATCAGCTATATGCGCGCCAACTTCAATACTCAGGTCGATCTGTACACCATCATGTTGCCCACCTTCATACAAGGCGCGGCCATGGCCACGTTCTTCATTCCCCTGACCACCCTCACCCTGGCCGGCTTGGATCCACACCGCATTCCAGCCGCCGCCGGCCTGTCGAATTTCGTACGACTGGTGTTCGGCGCCTTTGGCACGTCCATCACCACGACCATGTGGGAAAATCGCGCCGGCCTGCACCATGCGCAGTTAACCGAAGCCGCACGGCCCGGCGAACCTGCGTTCGACGCCATCATGAGCGGCATGCAGCAAAATGGATACAGCCATGAACAATCGGCTTCCATCATTAACCAGCTAATCAACCAACAGGCCTTCACCATGTCGGCGACCGATATCTTCTACGCATCGGCCATATTGTTCATCATCCTTATTGGCTTAGTCTGGATAGCCAAGCCGTCCTCAAACAAGGCGGCCAGTGGAGCGGCGGCCGGCGCGCACTAAGTCTCTGAATAGGCGGCCGGCGGTCGTTTGCTCGGCCGCCTAGGGCTTTTGACTTTCGCCGGCGACTTGATAGGCACGGTATTTGCTGATGTTTTGTACACGTGGCGAGGCCCCTGCAAGGGCGCCTCCAACCTTTTCGTTAATACAAGACAAGGATAATCATGAGCTCAGCATCGACCAAGGCCAAAAGCAAGCAACCCATCGACGTAAACGCCATCCGCCAAGCCGCCCGCAACCTGGACGACGGCGCAGTGCCGTCCGGCTATCAGGGCGACCGCCAGGCAATCATTGAAATGCTCAATGCCGCACTGGCCACTGAGCTGGTCTGTGTAATGCGCTACAAGCGCCACTACTACACCGCCACAGGCCTGATAAACGAGCCCATCAAGGCCGAATTCCTGCAACACGCCCAGGAAGAAGAAGATCACGCCGGCCGCATCGCGGAGCGCATCGTACAGTTGAACGGCGAACCCGACTTCAACCCATCCACGATCAGCCAGCGCAGCCACGCCGAGTACGATGAATGCACCGACATCAAGGGCATGATCAAGGCCAACCTGATCGCCGAGCGCGTCGCCATTGAGTCGTACCGGCAAATGATAGAACGCATAGGCGATTCCGACCCCACCACCAAGCATCTGCTGATCGACATCATGGCGGTCGAAGAAGAACACGCTGACGACATGAAGGATTTGTTGAGCTAGGCTAAGCCAGGCCGGTAGACGGGGCCACAACCGGTCTGCTGGTTGTTCAGGCCACAAGGCCTGCGCCGACTTGGCGAGACGCGAAAATTTATGCTATAGTTTCGCTTCTTTAATTCCCCGATAGCTCAGTCGGTAGAGCGACGGACTGTTAATCCGCAGGTCACTGGTTCGAACCCAGTTCGGGGAGCCAAGAACATCAAAGAAAATCAAGCCCTTACGCGAAAGCGTCGGGGCTTGTTTTTATTTGTATTGGACAGTTTATTAGACGCCGTCCAATATCCAGTAGTTTCGGCCCGCCATCCGGCGGGTTCACGCAGGGTTTCGCCAGGATGGGAGGGATTGTGCATACGCATAGTGTTCTCCTAGTGATAGTCCTGATAATCAACAAGGACCGCGTCCTGGCCCTTAAATATGAATGTCAGACGCCAATTTCCATTGACCCATACAGACCAATCGCCGTTCAGATCCTGCCCCTTCAACGGATGCAGATTCCAACCCGGCATATCCATGTCTTCTGGGCCTGCCGAGTCATTCAGTTGACGCAATTGACGCGCAAGCTTTGAGATAAGGCCACGACTCAGATTTACATCAAGTCTAGATGGCGTGAATCAGTGCCGTCGAATAACATAAGGATCGGCGCATGATGGTGTCGCAAATCCAGCAGAATGATGAGACAGTCGAGCGCTAGGCAAAAAGGAAAAGGGCTATCTGCTCGCTGATGCGAAGAAGCACCTTGACTCCAACAGAATTTCACCCAAATTTGAAATAAGTGA